>JBKHXC010000155.1:0-2250 GCA_046566225.1 Acidimicrobiia bacterium | reverse complement strand
TCGAACTCGACCGAATGGAGTGAGCGAAGCGAACGAATGAGGTCGAACCTCTAGGGGCGAACCACGGCGGCCAGGAGGGCCTGGAGCTTGAGCTGGGTCTCGGCCAGCTCGACCTCGGGGACGGAGTCGGCGACCACGCCCACGCCGGCGAACAGCCGGGCCCGGTGCCCGTCCAGCTCGGCCGAGCGCACGCCGACCGCCCACTCGCCGTCGCCCCGGGCGTCGACCCACCCCACCGGGCCGGCGTAGCGCCCCCGGTCGAGGCCCTCGGCGCCGGCGATGTAGGCCAGCGCCTCGGCCGTGGGGGTCCCGCCCACCGCCGGCGTGGGGTGGAGCACGGTGGCCAGGCCGAGGGCGGAGGGGGCGGCGGCGGCGAGGCGGCCGGAGAGCAGCGTCCCCAGGTGGGAGACGTTGCGCAGGGGCACGATGGACGGCTCGGCGGGCACGTCGAGGGCGGCGCAGTGGGGGCGCAGGGCGGCGGCCACGGCGTCGACCACCAGGGCGTGCTCGCGCCGGTCCTTGCCCGAGGCCAGCAGGGCGGAGGCCAGCCGGGCGTCCACCTCGGGGTCGCCGCTGCGGGGGATGGTCCCGGCCATGGGCTGGGAGCGCACGGCGTCGCCCCGGCGGGACACCAGCAGCTCGGGGCTGGCCCCGACGAAGCCGTCGACGGAGAAGAGCATGCACGACGGGTACAGGGCCCGCAGCCGGCCGAGGACGTCCACGGGGAGGAGGGGCCGGTTGGCCTCGACGGTCACCTCCCGGGCCAGGACGACCTTGCGCAGCCGCCCGGAGCGGATGGTGGCCACCGCGTCGGCGATCACCCCCAGCCACTCCTCGTGGGGGCGGGCGGCGGTGAGGCGGAAGTCGTCGGGCGGCCGGAGGCGGGCGGGGTCGGCGGGCGCCGGGGGGTGGGTGTCGCCCACCGTCGTCCGCCACGCCGTGCCGTCCCGCGCCCGGCCCACCACCACGGCGGGGACCAGCAGCGGGGCGGGCGCCCCGGGCAGGAAGGGCAGGGCCCCGAACGCCACCGGGCCGGTGCCCGGGCGGCCCACCTCGTCGTCGCCGCCCATGGCCGCCAGCGCCTCGGCCGCCCGGTGCGCCGGCACCCGCAGGGCGACGCCCCGGCCGGCCAGCCCGAACCCCTCGCGCTCGAACAGCACCCCGTCGTCGCCGGCGAAGGCCAGCAGGTCGACCTCGGCCGGGTCGACGGCGACGGTGCGGGCGACGAGGCCCGTCGCCGCCCCGGCGGACGTCACCGCCGCCCCTCCCGGCTCCCCGGCCCGTCCCGGGTGGCGGTGAGCAGCTGAGCGATGCCGGCGCTGAGCGGCCGGCGCTCGACGGCGCTGAACCCGGCGGCGCGGATCTGGGCCAGCAGGGCGGGCCGGGGCGGGAGGTAGGCGACCGAGCGGGGCAGGTAGCGGTAGGCGGCCGCGTCCGACAGCAGGCCCCCGATGCGGGGCACCACCCGGCCGAAGTACACCGAGTGGCCCCAGCGCAGCACCGGGTTGGCCGGCTCCGCCACCTCGAGCAGGGCCATGCGGCCCCCCGGCGCCAGCACCCGGGCCGCCTCGGCGAAGAAGGCCTCCAGGTCGACGAGGTTGCGGAGGGCGAAGCCGCACGTCACCCCGTCCACCGAGCCGGCCGGCAGCGGCAGGCGCAGGGCGTCGGCCTGCACCAGGGGGGCGACGGTCGAGGCGTGGGCCAGCATGCCCCACGACAGGTCCACCCCCACCGCCCGCAGCCCCCGGCGCCCGAGCTCGCGGCACAGGTCGCCGGTGCCGGCGGCCACGTCGACCACCCGGGCCCCGGGCCACAGCCCCAGGGCGGCCACCGCCGCCCGCCGCCAGCCCACGTCCATGCGGAAGGTCATGACCCGGTTGACCAGGTCGGAGCGGGGGGCGATGGCGTCGAACATCTGGCGCACGGCCCGGACCTTGGCCTCGCCCTGGGGCAGGGCCTCGTCCGCCCCCGCCGACGCCTTCCCCGACGCCCCGGTCACGGCGCCGGCCGGCGGACGGCGGCCAGCTCGGCCGGCCCGCCCACCTGCTCGACGTGCTCGGTGGCCACGGCGAGCAGCGTGCGGGTGAAGTGGTGGGACACGATGGTGGCGGTGGCCGGCAGCAGGGTGCGGAACGCCTCCACCAGCCGGGCGGCGGCCTCGTCGTCGGCCAGGCCCGACGCCCGCAGGGGCCGGCGCACGTGCTCGTCGAACAGCTCGACGGCCCGCTCGGCCACCGCCCGCACCGCCCG
>JBKHXC010000154.1:0-1886 GCA_046566225.1 Acidimicrobiia bacterium | reverse complement strand
GTCGGGGAAGCGGTGCAGGCCCAGCTCGGGCGTGTCCTCGAGCACCACCTTGCGCTCCTCGGCGGGGATGGCGTTGGCGCAGACACGACAGAGCGTGGTCTTGCCCGTGCCCATGCCGCCGCTGATGACGATGTTGAACTTGGCCAGCACCATGGCCCGCAGCAGGTCGACCTCGACCTGGCTCAGCATGCGCCGGTCGCGCAGGTCCTCCAGGGTGACGAGGTTCAGGAAGTTGTGGCGGCGGATCACGACCATGACGTCGCCGCTCACCACCATGAGGGCGAAGACCCGGTCGCCGTTGGGCAGGGCGCAGTCGAGCTTGGGCGAGCCGGCGTCGAAGCGGCGCTCGATGCCGTCGTAGCGGTAGGCCTCCTCGGCCAGGGCCCGCACCATCTCGATGAGGCCCTGGTTGTCGGCCGCCATGGCCGGTCCCCGCTCCTTGCGGCCGTCGACGTAGTTGATGAAGCTGTCGCGGGGGTTGTTGATGCGCACGCTCGACACGGTGGGGTCCTGGAGGTAGGGCTGGAGCTTGGACCCAGCGGCGAACAGGTCATCCATGACAGCCCGGGCCAGGCGGTCCTCCTCCGCCTCCGAAGGCTGGGGGCGCCCCTCGTCGAAGCGCTGGCGGGCGAAATCGGCCACCGCCGCGGTGACCAGGCTGGCGGTCAGGGCCTCCTGGTCGAGCAGGCCCACCGGCTCGCCCCGCTCCCGCTCGAGGGTCTGGACGGTGGAGACCAGCTCGTCGGCGACACGGGCTCGCAGGGCGCGCTGGGCGGCGCTGAACTCGGCATCGTCCATCAGGTGCGGACCTCCTGGGCGGTAGTGGTTCGGGTGGGTGCAGGCGACGAGGCCCGGGCCACCGAGAACGCGTTGGCGGCCACGTCGGCCGCTGAACGGGCCAGACGGCTGCGGGCCACGGGCGTGAGGGTCCCGGGCCGGGCGAACAGGCGGGCGGCAGCCTTGGGGTCGTCGGCCACCACGCCCAGGACTGGCACGCCGAGGGCGTCGGCGATCTCGGCGGGCGAGTAGGCCACCTGCTGGCGGCCTCGCCCGCCGCCGACGAGGGCCACCGCCAGGGAATGGGCGCCGAGCAGCTCGACCCACGGTGCGACGTGCACCAGGTCGCTCACCGCCGGCCGCGCCGCGAGCACGACCAGGTCGGCACCGCGCACGACCGGGAGGGCGGGCGAGCGCGTGTCGAGGCGGCCGCAGTCCACCACGACGTCGACGCCTTCCAGCCCCGCCAGATGGGCCCCGAGCCGATCGCCGACGATGTCCAGGGCGCTGGCAGCCTGGCGGGCGCTTGCCGGCGCCACCACGACCCGCAGGGCGCCCACGGTCTGGGCGTGTTCGAGGGCGGCCCCGGCGGCGAGCTCACGCCGTCCGGCCATGGCCAACGTGACCAGGCCCGGCTCGCCCGCCACGCCAGGGCGGACGACCCACTCGCTGCCGGCCGGGTCGCAGTCGACCAGCAGGCACGAATGCTCGCCAGGGCGCGTCAGCGCCACCAGCTCGGCCAGCGTTGACACCCCCGGCGAGAACTTGGCCGATGCGAAGGCGACGACGGTCACGACGCGGGAAGGACGACCAAGCTGATCTGGCCGTCCTGGGCAGCGGCCGCCACTGCGGGGGCGTCGGCAGCGGGGACGATGAGCGAGACGACGATCGTGCCGTTGGCGGACGGCTTGGCGGCTCCGTCGCCGCCCGGAGCCACCACCGCCGACGCGGTCACCACGAGCGGGCGGGGCGCATCGCCGTTGGCCGATTTCAGGGTGTCCACCACTTGGACGCGGGTGCCGGGAGGCAGCGACGCCGGCGCCTGGCCAAGCTTGAGGGCCACGCCCACGATGGCCTGGCCGGCCTGGAGGGCGGAGGGCGGCCCGACC
>JBKHXC010000153.1:0-2758 GCA_046566225.1 Acidimicrobiia bacterium | reverse complement strand
CCCCCGTCCCGACCTGCCCGGGGGCAAGACCATGGCCCAGTGGCTGCGGGCGGTGCGGGGCATCGCCGTCTCGTCGGCGGTGAGCCGCCTGCCCGGCTGAGCCCGCCATCCGCGGCCGGCGCGGGGCCCTTGGCTACCCTCGGCCCGGTGTTCCTCAAGTCGCTGACCCTGAAGGGCTTCAAGTCCTTCGCCGAGGCCACCACCCTCGACCTCGAGCCCGGCGTCACCGTGGTGGTCGGGCCCAACGGCAGCGGCAAGTCGAACATCGTCGACGCCGTCGCCTGGGTGCTGGGCGCCCAGGGCCCGCGCACCGTGCGGTCGTCGAAGATGGAGGACGTCATCTTCGCCGGGTCCGCCACCAAGCCGGCGCTGGGCCGGGCCGAGGTCAGCCTCACCATCGACAACTCGGGCGGCCTGCTGCCCGTGGACTTCACCGAGCTCACCATCACCCGCACCCTGTTCCGGTCGGGCGACAGCGAGTACGCCATCAACGGGGTCCCGTGCCGGCTGCTGGACGTGCAGGAGCTCCTGTCCGACACCGGCGTGGGGCGCCAGCAGCACGTCATCGTGTCCCAGGGCCAGCTGGCCGCCGTGCTCGACGCCCGCCCCGAGGACCGCCGGGGCATCCTGGAGGAGGCGGCCGGCGTCCTCAAGTACCGGCGCCGGCGGGAGAAGGCGGAGCGCCGCCTGGAGGGGACCGAGGCGAACCTGGTGCGCCTCCAGGACCTGCTGCGCGAGGTGCGCCGCCAGCGCCGGCCCCTGGAGCGCCAGGCCGACGCCGCCCGCCGCCGGGGCGCCGTCGAGGACGAGCTGCGCACCCTGCGGCGGCACCTGGCCGGCCGGGAGCTGGTGGCGCTCACCGACCGGCACCGGGCCGCCGTCGCCCGCCGGGACGAGCTGGCCCGGGTGGAGGGCGAGCTGCGGGCCTACCTGGCCGGGCTGGACGCCGCCCTCGCCGCCCAGGAGCAGGAGGTCGCCGACCGCGGCGCCGACGACGACAGCGACGCCCTGCTGCGCTTCGAGGGCCTGCGGGAGCGGGCCCGGGGCGTGGCCGCCGTGCTGGCCGAGCGCCGCCGGTCGGTGGACCGGGAGCTGCAGTCCGCCGTGGACGCCGACGTGGTGGCCTCCCTGGAGGCGGAGGCGTCGGCGCTGGCCGCCGGGCTGGAGGCGGTCGACGCCGAGGCGTCGGCCCTGGCCCCGCGGCTGGACGAGCTCGGCGGCCAGGAGGCGGCGCTGGCCGCCGAGCGGGCTGCGTTCGAGCGGGAGCGGCCCGACGGGGGCCGGCCGGCGCAGGCCCGGGCGGCCGAGCACCGGGGGGAGCTGGCGGCCCTGCGCCGGGCGGCCGACTCGGCCCGGGCCGAGCAGGCCCGCCTGGCCAACCGCCTGGCGGCGGTGAGCGAGCGGGCGGCCGCCCTGGTGGCCGAGGCCCGGGCCCTGGGCGGCGAGCTGGCCGAGCTGGAGCGGGCCGGCGGCGAGCTGGCCCCGGCGCTGGGCGCGGCCGGCGCCGGGCGGGAGCTGGCCGAGTCGGCCCTGGCCGACGCCGAGGCCGAGCTGCGCCGGGCCGAGCAGGCCCGCCACACCTGGGTCGCCCGGGCCGAGGCGCTGGCCTCGGCCCTGGACGCGGCAGGCGCCCGGGCCGGCGCCGAGCGGCTGGCCGGCGTGGCGGGGGTGGTGGGCACCCTGGTGGAGCTGGTGGAGATCGACGACGGGTGGGAGGCCGCCTTCGAGGCGGCCGCCGGCGAGGCGGTCGCCGCCGTGGTGGTCGACGGGGTGGGCGCCGCCCGGTCCGCCCTGTCCGCCCTCCACGCCGGTGACAAGGGGTCGGTCGGCGCCGCCGTGCTGGCCCTGGGCGGTCCGGGGGCGCCGGCCAGCGCCGACCTCTACGCGGCGGCCGCCGGCGAGCCCGTCCGGGCCCGCGTTCGCTCCCCGCACCCCGGCGTGGAGGCGCTGCTCGACGCCCTCCTGGGGTCGGCGGTGGCCGTGGGCGGCGGGTGGGAGCGGGCCCTCGACGTGGCCCTGTCCGCCCCCGGCCTGGTCGTCGTCACCCGCCAGGGCGACCGCTTCGCCGCCGGCGGGTGGCGGGTGGGCTGCTCGGGCACGGTCGCCACCCGGACCGCCCTGGCCGAGGCGGGGGCGCGCGCCGCCGAGGCGGCCGGGGCCATGGCCGCCGCCGGCGAGGCCGTCGGCCCGGCACGCGCCGCCCTGGCCCGGGCCCGGGAGGCCGAGGCCGAGCTGGTCCGGCGGGTGGACGCCAACGCCTCCCGGCACGGTGCGGTGGCCGCCGCCCTGGGCCTGCGCCGGGCCGACGCCGCCGACGCCGAGGCCGAGCGGGACGCCGTCAGCGAGCACCTGGCCGAGCTGGCCGGCCGGCTGGCGTCGACCGAGGCGCGGGTGGCCGAGCTGGAGGGGCTGCTCCCCGCCCTGGAGGCCGAGGAGGCGGCGGCGCTGGAGCGGGTGGCGACGGCCGGGGTGGTGCGGGCCCGCCTGGAGGAGCGGGCGACCGCCCTGGCCGCCGTGCGCACCGACCTGGAGGTCCGGGCCGGCGCCCTGGAGGAGCGCCGGGCGCTGCTGGTGGCCCGCCGGGCCCAGGTGGAGGACCGCCTGGTGCGCAGCGGGGGCAGCCCGGCGGCGGCCGAGGCCCGGCGGGCGGGACTGGAGCGGAAGGCGGTGGCCGTCACCCGCCTGGCGGCGGTGGTCGGCGGGCAGCTGGCGGCGGTGGAGGCGGCCCTGGGGCGGCTCCACCACGAGCGCCGCCGGC
>JBKHXC010000152.1:0-3531 GCA_046566225.1 Acidimicrobiia bacterium | reverse complement strand
CCATCTTGAGCTACGCCCACGGCATCGCCACCGCCGTGGAGGAGTCGGGCTCCAACCGGCGGGTGGTGGCGGTGGTGGGCGACGGGTCGATGACCGGCGGCATGGCGTTCGAGGGCCTCAACAACCTGGGCCACAGCGGCCGGCGGGTGGTGATCCTGCTCAACGACAACGGCCGCTCCTACGCCCCGACCGCGTCCCGGCTGGGCGAGAGCCTGGCCCGCCTGCGCCTGCGGCCCGGCTGGGTCCACCTCCAGGAGCGCCTCGAGCAGCTCGTCCACGACATGCCGGCGGTGGGAGGGCTGGCCTACTCCAGCCTGCGGGGCGCCAAGGCGGCCGTGCGCGAGGTCTTCGAGCCGCCCGTGTTCTTCGAGGACCTGGGCGTGCGCTACACCGGCCCCTTCGACGGCCACGACGTGGCCGGGGTGGAGGCCGCCCTGCGCAACGCCGCCTCCTACGACGGGCCCATCGTGGTGCACGTGCTCACCCAGAAGGGGCGGGGCTACCCGCCGGCCGAGGCCGACGACGAGAAGTGCCTGCACGACACGCCGGTGTTCGACGTCGGCACCGGGCCGCCCAAGTGGGCCCCGGCCGGCTACACCGAGGCCTTCGCCCGGGCCATGGTCGACATCGGCGAGCGCCACCCCCAGGTCCACGCCATCACCGCCGCCATGCCCGGGCCCACCGGGCTGATCCCGTTCCAGGAGCGCTTCCCCGAGCGCTTCCACGACGTGGGCATCGCCGAGCAGCACGCGGTGACCGCCGCCGCCGGCATGGCCATGGGCGGCCTGCGGCCGGTGGTGGCGGTGTACTCCACGTTCTTCACCCGGGCCTTCGACCAGGCCAACCTCGACGTCGGCCTGCACGGGCTGCCCGTGGTGTTCGCCCTCGACCGGGCCGGCATCACCGGCGACGACGGGCCGTCCCACCACGGCGTGCTCGACCTCGCCCTGTGCCTCCAGATCCCGGGCATGACCGTGCTCGCCCCGTCGTCGGCCCAGGAGGTGCCGGTGATGCTCCAGGAGGCGCTGGAGTGCGACGGGCCGGCCGTGGTCCGCTACCCCAAGGGCGTGGCCCGCCAGGCGGCGCCGGGCCAGGTCGGCTCCGGGCTGGCCGGCCGGCTGGTGCGGGGGGGCGGCGGCGAGCTGTGCATCCTGGCCGTCGGCCACATGCTGGACGCGGCCGAGGCGGCCGCCGCCGAGCTGGCCGCCGAGGGCGTCTCCGCCACCGTGTGGGACGTGCGGGTGGTGCGGCCACCCGACCCGGCGATGGTGGCCGACGCCGCCCGCCACCGCGTCGTCGTCACCGTGGAGGACGGCACCCGCGTGGGCGGGGCGGGCGCCTTCCTGGCCGACGCCGTGGCCGCCGCCGCCACGGCGGCGGGAGACCGCCCGCCGTCGGTCGTCGTGCTCGGCACCCCGGTGGCCTACCTGGCCCAGGCCAAGCCGGCGCACATCCACGCCGCCCTCGGCCTCGACGGCCCCGGCGTGGCCGCCGCCGCCCGCGCCGCCGTGGCCGCCGCCGCCGCCTCCCCGTCCCGGTGAACCTCGTCCCCCCGCCACGGCGGCGGGCGGGTCGTCACCCCTCCATGCGGCCCACGCCCAGGGTGAGGCCGGCGTCGGCGTACGGGCCGCCGAAGACCATCCTCATGCCCGAGGCGTAGGCGCCCGAGAAGCGCAGCCGCAGGCGCAGGGCCGAGCCGGCGGGGACCTCGGCGGGCGACACGGTGAGCGCGTAGTCGGCCCGGGTGGGCTCCGCCCCCACCTCGTCGGCGCCGTCGATGCGCCGCTCCAGGTCGCCCGCCGCCACCGACGTCGCCGTGCCGTCGGGCGCCACGGCGTCGAGCTCGTAGGCGACCCGCGACGCCAGCGCCCGGGTCCACGCCGGCGCCGCCGGGTCGACCAGCCAGAGGGTGAGCCGGGAGGCCCCGCCCACCACCACCGGCCGGTCGAGGGGGGCCGAGGTGAAGGTGGCGGGGACGTCGAGCCCGTAGCCCAGCGCCCAGCCCACCGGCCCCGAGGTGCAGGCGTCGCCCGCCGGGGCGGCGCCCATGGTGGCGTCGATCGCCCCCTGGGTCAGCACACAGCCCTCGGGGGAGGGCACGGGCACGGGCAGGGCGACGGCCGGCGTGACCGCCCGCTGGAACCGCAGGGCCGCCTCGCCCTCGGGCACGAAGCGGGGGCCGGCGGCCACCGCGTCGGGCGTGCGGCGGGCGGACTGGGAGACCTGGACGGTGACCACGTTGCCGATGAGGGCGTCGGTGTCGGCCGCCCCCAGCACGCCGGTCACCGTGACCTTCCAGGTCCCGAACGTCACCGTGGCCGGGTCCAGCTCGGCGAACAGCGACGAGACGCCGGCCGTGCTCGACGGGGTGCTGGTGGCCACCACCCGGCCGGCGGCGTCTGCCACCGTCGCCTGCCAGTCGAAGGGGTTGACCCCGACCACGGCCAGGCTCGGGTAGGTGACCACGGCGCCCACGGCGTCGGTGCCGGGCGCCACCTCGGTCGTGAGCTCCCTCGACACCAGCCCCGAGACGGTGACGGGCACCTCGGGGGTGAACGCCCACAGGTCGGTGGCCCGCACCGAGAACGAGCGGGAGCGCAGCACCCGCTCGTCGGCCGCCGCCTGGAGCCCGTCGAGCAGCGCCGGGGAGAAGTCGGGCCGGCGCACCAGGTCGACCGCGGCCCGGGCGTCGGTGAAGCCGTAGCCGCTCCGGTGGAACGCCGCCTCCCCCCGCAGGGGGGCGGCGGTGACCTGGAGCACCTGGCGGACCTGGTCGGGCGTCAGCGACGGCCGGGCCTCGAGGAGCAGGGCGGCGACGCCCGACACGTGGGGCGCCGCCATGCTCGTGCCCGACAGGGTGGCGGTGCCGCCGGGCAGGGCGGGCGAGAGGGTGCCCACGCCGGTGGGCGTCCCCGACGAGACGATGTCGGAGCCCGGCGCGCTGACGTCCGGGTGGTAGATGCCGATGCGGTCGCCCTCGAAGCGCAGGTGGTGGTCGCCGGGGACGGGCGCCGCCAGCGAGTTGTCGTGCTCGTAGCCGGCCGAGGAGAACCCCGACCGGTTCCGGTGGTTGTCCGCCGAGCCGGCGGAGATGACCCAGGGGGCGACCGAGTAGGGGTTGATCGTGCCCTCCTGGCCGTCGTTGCCGGCCGAGAACACCACCACCACGCCGGCGTCGTGGAGGGCCTTGGTGGCCACGTTGATGGGGTGGGCGGGGTCGAACAGGCGCCCCGACTGGCCCCAGGAGTTGTTGACCACCCGGATCCCCCGGTCCCGGTGGTTCACGAGGATGTCGTCTAAGGCCGCCAGCACGGTGAAGATGGAGATGGCGTCGCCCGCCCCGTAGCCGACCAGGTGGGCGTCGGGCGCCACGCCCACCTGGTCGGGCGAGGTGTGGGCGTCGGCGGCGACGATGCCGGCCACGTGCGTGCCGTGGCCCGAGGTGGTGTCGGAGTTCAGCCCGTCCATGGGCACGACCAGCGTGCCCGGCGGCTGGTCGGGCCGGTTCTTGCCGCCCAGGACGTCGAGGTG
>JBKHXC010000151.1:0-3218 GCA_046566225.1 Acidimicrobiia bacterium | reverse complement strand
TCCCGCCGATCCAGACGACTGTGGAACCCGGTCCCGGCGACGCCCTGAGGGAGCTCTCCGAGGTCCTGTGGCGGGAGCGGGAGCAGCTCGAGCTGGTCCTGTTCAAGCTCGAGGAGCAGCGCCTGCTGCTGGTCGACGGGCAGAGCCGCTGGGTGGGCCACGCCAGCCGTGAGGTCGAGTTCGTCCTCGACCAGGTGGGCCAGATGGAGCTGACCCGGGCGCTGGCCACCGCGGTGGCCGCCGCCGGGCTGGGGCTGGTGGGCGACGTCGGCCTGCGGGCCATCGCCTGCGTCGCCCCGTCGCCGTGGCCGTCGGTCATCGAGCGCCACCTGGCCGCCCTCGGGCGCCTGGCCGAGGAGGTCCTGGTCCTGGCCGCGGTGAACCGGGGGCTGCTCGGCGAGGCCCTGGGCCAGCTCCGCTCGGTCATGAGCAGCGACCCCGCCCGGGCCTCGACCCGGGTCCTCGTCGACGCCGCCGCCTACCAGGCCGCCCTGGCCACCAACGACCGGGTGCTGCACCCCTCCCTCGTCGACGCCGTCCGTCGGTAGCGCTGCGACCTCGTCGGTTCGGCCCGGTGGGTCGTGCCGGCGGGCGAGCGAGAGCGGGGGCCGCCTCCGCGCCGGGCGGGCGTAGAGTGGCGCCGTGACGTCGCTGCGGCCCGGCCCCGTCCCCGAGGTCGGCACCGGCGAGCTGGCGCAGGCGCTGGCCGGCGGTGCGCCGCTGGTGGACGTGCGGATGCCCGACGAGTACGCCGAGGCCCGCGTCCCCGGCGCCGTGCTCATCCCGCTGCCCGAGCTGGGCGCCCGGGTCGCCGAGGTGCCGAGCGACCGGCGGGTGTACGTCATCTGCGCCTCCGGGGGTCGCAGCGCGGCCGCCGTGGAAGCCCTGAACAACGCCGGCTGGGACACGGTGAACGTCGCCGGCGGGACCAAGGCGTGGGTGGCCGAGGGCCGCCCCTTCGACTCCGGCCCCGCCTAGAGCTTCGACCTCATTCGTTCGCTTCGCTCACTCCCGTCGGTCGAGTTGGGTCGTGCTCCGGCGGGCGAGCGGAGCTCGCGCCGCCTCCGCCCTGTCCTTCCTCGGTGCCCGCAGCCGGAGAGGCCGCCTGGGCGCCGTGGGCCGGCGGCCGGCGGAGGACTTGCGCACCCGTCGCCGAGGAACGAGACTGGTTCCCAGTTCCGAACGGCGATGGGAGAACGACGTGCGCCGACTGGTGATGGGGGTGACCACCCTGGCCGCCGCCCTGGCCGGCTGCGGCGGCGGCGCCGCCGGGGGGGACGGCACCGTCACCGTGGTGGCCAGCTTCCACCCGCTGGCGGAGGCGGCCGCCCGGGTGGGCGGGGACGACGTCCAGGTGACCAACCTGACCCCGGCGGGCACCGAGCCGCACGACCTCGAGCTCACCCCGGCCCAGGTGGACGCCGTCGAGGACGCCGACGTGGTGCTCTACCTGGGCGGCGGCTTCCAGCCGGCCGTGGAGCGGGTGGTGGAGCGGCGCGGCGGCGCCGTGGACCTGCTGGGCGAGCTGCCCGTGGTGGAGGGCGCCGCCGGCGGCGACGACCACGCCGGCGCCGACGAGCACGCCGCCGCCGGCGCGGTGGACCCCCACTTCTGGCTCGACCCCACGCTGCTGGCCCAGGCGGTCACGGTGATCGAGCGGGTCCTGGCCGAGGCCGAGCCGTCGGCCCGCTCGGCGATCGAGGCCCGGGGCGAGGCCTACCGGACCGAGCTCCAGCGCCTCGACGACGAGATGCGGGCCGGCCTGGCCGACTGCGGGCGGCGGGACATCGTCGTCAGCCACGCCGCCTTCCACTACCTCGCCGAGCGCTACGACCTCGTCCAGGTCCCCGTCGCCGGCCTGTCCCCGGAGGTCGAGCCGAACCCGGCCCGGCTGGCGGAGCTGACCGACCTGATCGGCGACCGGGGGGTCACCACCGTGTTCTACGAGGCGCTGGTGGGGCCGGCCGTGGCCGAGACGCTGGCGCGCGAGGCGGGAGTCGTGACCGCCGTGTTCGACCCCATCGAGGGACTGTCCCGGGCCGACGCCGACGCCGGTACCGACTACGCGACCATCATGCGCCGGAACCTGGCCGCCCTGCGCCGGGCGCTCGAGTGCCGGTGACCGGGCCGACCGCGCACCGGCGTCCGTAGGCCCGCCCCGGTGCTGCCCCTCCCGCTGCCGTGGCCGTTCGAGCGCGAGTACATGCAGCTTGCGCTGCTGGCGGCGATCGTGGTCGGGGCCACGGCCCCGCTGATCGGGACGTTCCTGGTGCAGAAGCGGCTGGCCCTCATGGGCGACGGGATCGGCCACGTGGCGTTCGCCGGCGTGTCGGCCGGGCTGCTGACCGGAGTGTGGCCGATCTGGACGGCGCTGGCCGGCGCGGTGGGCGGGGCGTGCGCCATCGAGTGGCTCCGCTCCCGGGGCCGGGCCGGGGGCGACCTGGCCCTGGCCCTGCTCTTCTACTCGGGGATCGCCGGCGGCGTGGTGCTGGCCGGGCTGGCCGGCTCCTTCAACGCCGGCACGCTGGCTTACCTGTTCGGGTCGATCCTCACCGTCACCCGCCAGGACACCGCGGTCATCGCCCTGCTGGGCGCGGTGATCATCGCCGGCGTGGCCCTGGGGTGGCGGGCCCTCTTCAGCGTGGTGCTGGACGAGGAGGCGGCGCGCGTCGCCGGCCTGCCGGTGGACCGGCTCAACCTGACGCTGGCCGCACTGGCGGCGGTGACCGTGGTGGCCGGCATGCGCATCGTGGGCGTGCTGCTGGTGGCCGCCCTCATGGCCCTGCCGGTCGGCGCCGCCCAGCAGGTCGCGTCGTCGTTCCGGGGCACCCACCTGTGGGCCAGCGGCATCGGGGCGGGCAGCGCCCTCGCCGGGATGGTCGTGGCCCGCCGCTGGGGCCTGGCGCCCGGCGGCACGATCGTGCTGGTCGCCGCCGCCGCCTTCGTGGCGTGCGCCGTCGGTGGCGGCCGCCGGTCGGGCGCCGCCCTGCTGGGCCCGGCCGGCGCCCACGGCCCCTCCTAGAATGCCCGCCGTGCCCGCTCCGCCGGCGCCCCGCTCCGGGGCCTCGACCAACGGCGGCGACGCCGGGCGCCGCCGGGCCGACGGCGCCGCCCGCACCGCCCTGCCCGCCCTCGACGAAGGCGCCTGACCGCGCCGCGCGGCGCCGCTACCGGCAGCCGGGGCAGCGGCCGACCAGCTCGATGCGGTGGTCGGTGAT
>JBKHXC010000150.1:0-3516 GCA_046566225.1 Acidimicrobiia bacterium | reverse complement strand
CCCACGGCAGCACGGGCGCCAGCCAGGGCGGGGCCCCGAAGGCGGCCGCCGCCGCCGGCCACGCCGGCCGGCGCAGCTTTGACGCCCCCGCCACCAGGAGGACCACCCCCAGGGCGACCCCGGCCGTCACCGCCCGGCCTCGCGCCCACTCCAGCGGGCCGCCCCGCCGCTTGGAGCACCACCCCGGGCGCCGGCCGTCACCGGCCCCACCGGGCGGGGCGGCGGGCTCAGGGCTCGAAGCGGCCGTAGCCGCCCCGGTAGAACAGCAGCGGCCGGCCGCTCCCGCCCACCCCCAGGTCCAGCACCCGGGCCACCACGATGAGGTGGTCGCCGCCGGCGGTGGCGAACACCCGCCCCAGGGCCTCCTGGTCCGATGCGAGCACGTTGGCGCAGAAGCCCCCCGCCGACCTCAGGCGGGGCCAGGTGGCCGACGTCCGGGCCGGGCAGACGGTGACCAGGGGCGGGTCGAGGGACACCGACGTGAACGACTGGACGGTGAACCCGATGGGCTCGGCCTCGGCCAGGCCGGTGACCACCACCACCCCGGTGCAGAAGTGGCCGAGGACCTGGCGGAAGCGGGCGGCGTCGAACCCCCGCCGCCGGACGGCCGCCTCGGCGACGCCGCTCAGCACCACGTCGTCGGGCACGGCGGGCTGGGGGTGGTCCTGGGGGATGATCCGATCGTAGGGCCGCCCACGGCCCCGCCCTCTCCTGCCAGGTCCGTGGCCGCGCTCGCCGCCGCAGCCGAGGCGCTACCGGGTGGTGGTGCCGACCAGTCCCTGCTGCTGGAGCATGACCTTGAGGTCGTGGGGGTGGGAGGCCGTCATCATGGCCCCCCGCAGGTCGATTGAGCCGGCCTGGTACAGCTTCACCAGCGCCTGGTCGAACGTCTGCATCCCGTAGTACTCGCAGTCGGCCACGATCTCGTGGATGTCGCCCGTGCGCTGGGGGTCGACGATGCACTGCTGGATCCGGCCGTTCACCACCATAACCTCGAGGGCCGGCACCCGGCCGTTGCCGTCGGCCGTCGGCACCAGCCGCTGGCAGATCGTCCCCTTGAGCGACCCGGCCAGGGCGACGCGTACCTGGTTCTGCTGGTGGGGTGGGAAGAAGTCGACGATGCGGTTGACGGTCTCGGTGGCGTCGATGGTGTGCAGGGTGGAGAAGACCAGGTGGCCGGTCTCCGCCGCGCTGAGGGCGGCGGCCACCGTCTCCTGGTCGCGCATCTCGCCCACCAGGATCACGTCCGGGTCCTGGCGCATGGCGGCCCGCATGGCGGACGCGAAGTCGTTGGTGTCGAAGCCGATCTCCCGCTGGTTGATCTCGGCCATCTCGTCGTGGTGGAGCACCTCGATGGGGTCCTCGATGGTCACGATGTGGACCTCGCGGGTGCGGTTGATGTGGTCGATCATGGCGGCGAGCGTCGTGGTCTTGCCCGAGCCGGTGGGGCCGGTGACGAGCACCAGCCCCCGGTGCTCGTTGGCCAGGCGGCCGACCACGTCGGGCAGCCCGAGGGCGTCGAAGCTGGCCGCCGACGTCCGCACCCGGCGGAAGATCATGGCCACCGAGCCCCGCTGGCGGAAGACGTTGACCCGGAAGCGGCCGCAGCCGGGGATGGCGTAGGCGAAGTCGGCCTCGTTGCGCTCCTCGAACTGGGCCGCCGCCTGGGGCCGCATGATCGCCTCGGCGATCTCCTCGGTCGTCTCCGCCGTCAGGGACGGCTCGTCGGCCAGCCGCCGCAGCGTCCCGTTCACCCGGACGCGGGGCGGGGAGCCGACCTTGACGTGCAGGTCGGAGGCGTCCATCGGCTCCATGGAGGTGAGGATGCCGTCGAGCCACGGGTGCGCCATGACCCTGGGTATCGGGTCCCGGCGGCCCGGGCTGAAGCCATCCCGGCATCCGCCACCGGCCGGCCGCCGTCAGGGCAGGCGGAGCCCCGCCTCGCCGGCCACGGCCAGGCCGTCGGCCACCAGGGCGGCCGCCGCCCGCCGGGCCCGGGCCGGGGCGTCGGGCCAGCCGGCGGCCGCCGCCACCTCGGCCCAGGCGACCGGCCCCCGCCGGAGGGCGTCCACGAGGCGCCCCCGGCCCTGGCGGTCGGACCCCGCGAACCGGCTCTGCCCGCCCCCCACCCCGGCCGAGCCCACGGCCGGGTCGGGCTCGGGCCGCCCGGCCCGGCGCCAGGCGCACGACCGGGCCACCGGGCACCGGGCGCAGGCCGGCGCGCGGGCCGTGCAGATGGTGGCGCCCAGGTCGAGCACGGCCTGGTTCCACGCCCACCCCTGCCCTGGGGGGACCAGGGCGTCGGCCCGCTCCTGGGCCTCGCCGGCGGCCAGGCGCCGCCCGGCGGTGCGGGCCAGGACCCGGGCGGCGTTGGTGTCGAGCACGCCGACGTCGGCCTCGAAGGCGAAGGCCAGGACGGCCCGGGCCGTGTAGGGCCCCACCCCGGGCAGGGCCAGGAGAGCGCCCAGGTCGGCCGGCAGCCGACCACCGTGGCCGGCGACGACGGTCGTGGCCCGCCGGTGGAGGCTGACGGCCCGCCGGTTGTACCCGAGCCCGGCCCACGCCCGCACGACGTCGCCCACCGGGGCGGCGGCGCAGGCGGCGGGCGTGGGGACCCGGGCCAGGAACTCCGCGGAGCGGGGCGCCACCCGGGCGACCTGGGTCTGCTGGAGCATGGCCTCGCTGACCACCACCTCCCACGGGTCCCGCGTCCGCCGCCACGGCAGGTCGCGACGGGCGTCGCCCGACCACGCCAGCAGCGCCTGCCGCATCGGCGGGCGATGGTAGGGCGGACGGCGGGCGGCGGGCCAGAATGCGGGGATGATCGAGCTCGGGCTGCGCAACGACGTGTACCGGCGGCCCCTCGCCACCGCCCTCGACCGGCTGGGGCTGCGGGAGGGGTGGCGGTGCGTCGACGTGGGCGCCGGCGGCGGCGACGTGACGGTGGCGCTGGCCGAGATCGTGGGTCGCGACGGTCGGGTCTACGCCGTCGACTCCGACCCCCGCTCCCGGGACGAGACGGCCCGGGCGGCCGCCGCCCACGCCCAGGTGGTGGCGGTGACCCAGGCCGGCGAGGACCTGCTCCTCCCCGAGCCGGTCGACCTGGCGTTCTGCCGCTTCCTGCTCATGCACGTCATCGACCCCGTGGTCGTGCTGCGGCGCATGGGGGGCGCCGTGCGCGCCGGGGGCTGGGTGGTCGCCCAGGAGCCGATCACGTCGGCCGGGCGCATCGACGGGCGCCCGCTGTCGATGCCCGACGCCCGCCACCCCGACGTGGGCGCCCGGCTGCCGGCCCTGGCCCGCCGGGCCGGCCTGGAGATCGTCGACGCCTGGGCCGAGGCGCCGGCCGGCGCCGGCCCCGGCCCGGTGCACGACTACCTGGCCTCCCTCACCGGCGTCGCCCCCGGCGACGACGCCGTGGTGCTCCCTCCCCTCGTCACCGTGGTGGCCCGCCGCCCCGCCGCCTGACCCGCCCCCCGCCGCCCCGCCCGACCGGCTGGTGCGTCGACCTCATTC
>JBKHXC010000149.1:0-2017 GCA_046566225.1 Acidimicrobiia bacterium | reverse complement strand
GCCTGCCAGAAGGCGAACAGCGAGCCGCCCGGCACCATCGGCCCCACCCCGGCGTGGGCGGCGAAGGCGGCCACCGGCCCCCGGGTGAGGTCGGACGGCAGCCACCGGCGGAGGAGCGGGTCGTACGGCGACAGGGCGTCGCGCACGGTGGCGAGGGGCCGGCGCCCCAGGGCGCGGACCACGTTGGCCACCTGGGCGGGCAGCGCCCGGGGGGAGGCGTCGCCCCGCACGGCGGGCAGCACGGCGCGCACGACGGGCAGCGCCTTGCCGACGAAGCGCCGGTAGGCGAGGGCCTCGGCCGGAGACTCCTCGGCGATGGACTCGACGGTGGCCTCGACCGACCGGAAGAACCTGACCCGCCGGCCGTCGGCGTGCACGGCGACCGAGACGGGGTCCATCTCCAGGTAGTCGAGGCCCGCCCCCCGCAGGTCGAGCTGGTCGGGGATGTCGGTCATGTTGATGATGTTGTGGGCCGCCGAGTGCAGGTCGAACCGGTGCCCGGGGAGCGTCTCCTCGGTGCGCGACCCGCCGCCGGGTCGGTCGAGCTGCTCGACGACCACCACGTCCCGCCCGGCGCGCGCCAGGTAGCAGGCGGCCACCAGGCCGTGGTGCCCGGCCCCCCCGACGACGACGGGGGCCGGCCGGCGGCGGCCGCTCAGCGGTGCTGGCCCGGCAAGACGTCCTCCTCCGACACGTGCCAGACCGGGTGGTCGCCCGCCGTCTCCACGTTGAACCCGTAGTCGTAGGCCAGCGAGCCGCCGATCGTGCCGCCGACGGCGGTGAGGGCGAACACCACCAGGCTCAGCAGGACCAGCCCGCCCGGCGTCGACGCCTCGTCGGGGAAGGCACCGAGCCGGAGGGCGATGCCGGCGAGGACGCCGGCCGTCACCGCCACCATGGTCCAGGCGTGGGCGTTGACGGTGCGCCGGGCCTGGGTCCCCTTCTGGGTGGACTTGAGCCAGTCCCAGAACCCGGTGAGGGCCGCCGCCAGCCCCACCACCGCCCCCCCGACCAGGGCGAAGGTGCCGGCCCGGTAGAAGTCGCGGGCCCACGCCTCGTCCCGCCCCAGGAAGGAGATGACGTCGAAGGCGGCCACCAGGACGTAGGCGCCCACCGGGACGTCGGTGAGGGGCGGGTGCAGGGGCTTGCCGGCCCAGCCCCGCAGGCCCTTGAACGTGCGGCCCCGCATGGTCAGCGACGGCCGGAACGAAAGCGCGCGCATCTCTTCAGGTCCTCCTCGGTCCGACGGCAACGGTGACACAGCAGTGGCCGGGCTCGGACTCCGGCCGCGCCTCCAGGCCCTCCGTCCCCAGGCCCTCCACCACGCCGGCCACCAGGGCCCGGTTCATCCCGCACACCAGGGGCCGGTGGCCCTGGGCCAGGGCGTGGAACGGGCAGTTGCGGAGGCGCACGGTGGCGCCGTCCACGGCCGGCTCGTAGCCGTGGGCCTCCAACGCCGCGGTGAGGGCGGCCAGGCCGCCGCCGCCGGCGACCCCGTCGCGGCCCTCCCGCGCGGCGGCGCCCACCTCGCGGCCGAACCGGCCGGCCGCCTCCTCCACCGCCCGCGCCGCCCGCCCCCGGTCCGACGACTCGACGCCCTCCACCAGCAGGCGGGCGGCCAGCTCGTAGCGACGGGGAGGCAGGGTGAGCTCGTGCTGGCGGGCCGACCGCCGGTACAGCTTGGAGGGACGGCCCGACCCCGGCCCGGTCCGGCCGGTGAGGCGCCGGTAGGTCGCCTCCAGCAGGCCCCGCTCCACCCGCTTGTCGAGGTGGAAGGCGGCCTGGCTGCGATCGATGCCCACCGCGCAGGCTGCCTCCTCCCGCCCGACGTCGCCCCCGCGCCGGGTCACGTACCGGTAGAGCGAGCGCCGGACCGGCTCGCTCAGCAGCGCCAGGGCGGCGACCTGGTCGTCGAACGAGGCCCCGGCCGGGCCGCCGGGCGGCGGCGCCTCCGGCGGGTGGCGGACGTCGCACCGCCCGCTCAGCCGTCCACCCCGTCTATCGTCAGCACGAATTG
>JBKHXC010000148.1:0-4480 GCA_046566225.1 Acidimicrobiia bacterium | reverse complement strand
CTGGTCGGGGGCGAGGCGGTCGCACACCGAGCGCACCCGGTCGTCGCTCATGCGCAGCAGGGCGTCGTGCTCGGCGCTGGCCGACGGCGACGCCTCGACCACCCCGTCGAGCGGGTCGAAGCGCCGGGGGCGGGTGCCGTTCCGGCGCCGCTCGTCCACGAGGCGGTTGTGGGCTATGGTGAAGACCCACGAGCGGAACTGCGCCTCAGTCCCCGAGAACGATCCGATGCGCCGGAAGACCGAGATGAACACCTCGCTGGTGAGGTCGTCGGGCTCGGGGGCGCCCTGCACCCTCAGGTAGCCGGCCACGGCCGGCGCCAGGGCGCGCCACAGCCGTTCCGCGGCCCACCCCGCTCCCGACTGCGCGGCGGCGAGCACCGGGGCGAACTGCTCGCCCAGGTCAGGGACGGGCCGGCGCGCTCTGTTCACGAGTGTGCATATCGACCAAGACCGCCGTGGTCTGAATCGAACGGACCCTACTTCGGGTCGCCGTCCTCCGCGCAGCGCGAGCCAGGGCGATTCCGTCGTCCCCCTTCATCGCGACCGTCGGCGGCGGCCCGGAGAAGCCGATCACCGCGCCGGGCGCGCCGAAGACCCGGTGACCGATCGGCGCCCCGACCGGCCCGCGGCGGTCACGCGCCGGCCTCGAGTCGACGCTGAGCCTGTCTTTCCAGGTACCTGGCGTGGAGCGAAACGAAGCGGGCACGCGTGCCTTGCCGCCGCAGCGGGTCGGCCGTCAGCCCCAGCCACTCGATCGGCTCCCGGTTTGAGGTGACCACCGTGGCCGCCCGGCGGTGACGCTCGACGACGATCTCGTAGAGCACGAGACGCGAGGCTCAATGACGGTGCTCGGCAGCGAGATGGGAATGTCCCTGCCCGAGCGCCTGGCCGACCCGGTCCTCGAGCCCTGGGAAGGGATGGCGGTAGGCGCACGCGTCGCAGTTCATGCGCACCTGACCGGCCAGTGCCTCGTCGAACCGGTCCAGCGCCAACCCGGCGACGATCGGGTCGGGGCCGAACCAACCGCCCTCGGCGATGTCAAGCCCCGTGCGGCGGCGGAGGGCAGCCACGTCGGCGGCGATGCGTTCGAGGAGCACGCCGGTGGCGAGGAACCACGAGAAGACGGCGATGGGCCCGCCGGCCAGCCGGGTGAGCTGGTCGAGCGACTCCGGGACGGTGGGCCACGTCACCCCCGAGAACCCGGTCACCACGGCGGGCGCACCCGTGGACTCGGCCACCAGCCGGGCCGCCCGGCACGCCTCGGCGTTGGCGTCGGGGTCCGACGTGCCCCTGCCGATGACGGCGAGCGGTCGTCCCGTTCCCCCTGCCTCTGCCACCCGCTTGGCCGCCAGCGTCACCAGGGCGTGGTCCACGCCGAAGGGGCGGCCGTAGGCGACCGCCACCCCCGGGTGGCGCCGGCGCCCGTCGAGCACGACGGCAGGGACGTCCGACTTGGTGTGCCCGGCGGCATGGAGCATCAGCGGGACGACCCCGACGCGGTCGCACCCGCGCTCCGCCAGCCGGTCGAGGGCACGCCCGGCCGGCGGGTCGGACAGCTCCAGGTACCCGAGCTCGACGGGCAGCGAGGGCCTCCTCCGGCGCACCTCGTCGGCCAGGGCGCGCATCTCGGCCTGGCCGGCGGGCGACCGTGACCCGTGGGCGACCAGGAGCAGGCCCTCACGCATGGACGGCCTCCTTCGCGCCGCCGGGAACGGCGCCGCCGGTGCGGACGAGGAGCCAGCCCAACGTCAGTCCCGTCACCACCCAGAACACGAGGGCGCCGCCCAGCGAGGCGGTGCGGAAGCGCCACACCAGCTCGGCCGGCGCCGGGTTGGGATCGGGGCCCGGGGGCAGGCCCACCAGTGCCACGGCGATCATCGCCGCGTAGGCCGACGCCACCAGCGCGGCGCGGCGGGGCTCGTCCACTCCCCGGGCGGCCAGGGTGCGCCACAGCCGCCACGCCGACCAGGTGGCCACCGCCGAGCACGCCAGGACGAGCACGTACAGGGCGGTGCGCCGGCCCACGGTGGCGGGGTCCCCCACCGAGGGCGGGTCGGCCGGGTACTTGAGGGCCGGCACCAGGGCGACGCTGACGAAGCCGGCCGCGGCCAGCGCCAGCGAGCGGCGCCAGTCGTCCCGGAACGGGAGGCGGTGGCGGAGGGCGGCGAAGACGACGCCGAGGACCACGCCGACCAGGGCGCCGTAGAGCAGTGCCCCCGCCGCGCCACCGGCGACCTGCCACCCCCGCGAGAACGCCTCCTCGTGCCCCGCGGCGCCGGCGGCGGCCGCCTCGCGGGCGATGGCCTCGGAGAGGGATCGCTCGCCGACGGCGAGCAGGAACAGGGCCAGGCCGGCGCCACCGGCGGTGCCGGCCGCGGCGCCCAGCTTCAGGTAACGGATCATGGACGGTCCTCGCGTGGCGGTTGGTGACGGACGGGGACCGGCCGGCGGCCGGCCCCCGTGGCCGTCAGTGGCAGGGCACGCCGACGAAGTGGCGGGCGTCGTGGAACAGCTCGTGGACGGTGCCGGCGGTCCGGGAGAGCACCAGCCCGTTGTCGAGGGCCAGGAGGTACACGGCCACGACGGCGAGGGCGGCGGCGAGCCACGCCCACAGCGGCACGCGCACCGGTTGGAGGGCGACGAGTTCCTGCAGGGTCATCACCTCCTCCCGGCGGGCGGGGCCGCGGGATCTCCGGCGGCCAGGCGGGCGAGGGCGTTGACGGCGGCGGCGGCCACGGCCGAGCCGCCCCTGGCGCCCACGTTGGTGATGGAGGGCACGGCGCAGGCGCGGACCAGCTCCTTGGCCTCGGCCGCGCCCACGAACCCCACGGGGAGCCCGACGACGAGGGCGGGCGAGAACCGCCCGCGCTCCACCAGGCGCACGACCTCGACCAGCGCGGTGGGGGCGCAGCCGACGACGACGACGGCGCCGGACGGATGGCGCTCGGCGGCGAGGCGAAGGCCCGCCGCGCTGCGGGTGAGGTCCGTCGTGGCGACCGCCTCGGCCAGGTGGCAGCAGGCCGCGACGGCGGGCATGCCGGCCCGCACCATCTCCACGTCGGCCACCACGGGAGCGCCGGCTCGCAGCGCCGCCACGCCGGCGTCGACCGCCGCCTCGTCGACCACCATGGTGGCGGCGAGCTCGACGTCGGCGGTGGCGTGGACGACCCTGGCCACGACGGCGCGCGGGCCCGGCGGCCACCCCGACAGGTCGACACGCTGGCCGAGGCGGCGGTAGCTCTCCACCTCGATCGGGTGGACGCCGGTCACGGGGCGCCCCCGGCCCGCACGACGGTGATGGCGTCGACCGGGCAGACCTCGACGCAGGCCAGGCAGGCGGTGCAGCGGGAGGCGGCGGTGGACGGCCTGCGGGGGGCGGGCGCCAGCGCGCCCTCGGGGCAGGTGGCCAGGCACAGCCCGCAGGCGGTGCACCGGTCGGCCACCGCCAGCACCGGCGCGGACGACGGCGCCGTCACGACCGGTACCCGCGGGGCGTCACCATGCGCCCCTCCACGACGGTGGTGGCCGACGAGCCGACCACGACGCAGGTGGTCATGCCCACGCCGGCCGGGTCGAGCTCGCCCAGGGTCGTGACCAGCGCCGTCTGGCCCGGTCGCCCGGCGTCGGTGACCACGCCCACCGGCGTCGAGTCGGGGCGGGCCCCGAGCAGGATCGTGCGGGCCGCCTCGAGCTGCCAGTCCCGCGCCGTCGAGCGGGGGTTGTAGAGGGCCACCACCAGGTCGGCGTCGGCCGCCGCCCGCAGCCGGCCCTCGATCACGTCCCAGGGCGTCAGCAGGTCGGAGAGGCTGATGGCGACGTGGTCGTGACCGAGGGGCGCCCCCAGGACGGCCGCCGCCGCCAGCGCGGCGGTGACGCCGGGGACCTCCTCGACGTCGACCCCGGGCGCCACCTCGCCCGCCAGCTCGAGCACGACCGAGGCCATGGCGTACACCCCGGCGTCGCCCGAGCACACCACCGCCACCGACTGGCCGGCGGCCGCCCGTGAGAGCGCGGCACGGGCCCGGTCGACCTCGCCGCCGATGGGCGAACGGACCAGCTCCTGGCCCGGCGTGAGGAGGTCGCCGGCCTGCTCGACGTACGGCCCGTAGCCGACCACGACCTGAGCCCGGCGCACGGCGACCGCGGCCGCTGCCGTGCGGTGCTCGGCTCCGCCCGGCCCCAGCCCCACCAGCGCCAGGCGGCCGCGGGGCCGGGCCCGCCGGGCCACCGCCACGGTGGCGACCGCGTTCTTCTGCTTGGGCACGATGAGTTGCGCCCCCGGCCCGGCCGCCAGCAGGGCGGCCGCCTCGGCCACGCTCGGCGTCCCGACGGCGTCGCCCACCAGCGCGCTCGGGCTCGGGACGGCCACCTCTGCCAGCTGGCCGGCGGTGAAGGCCCGCACGGCCGGGCCGAGCCCGGTGACGGCCGGGTGGCGGGCCCGCCGGTCGATGGTGGCGACCTCGCCCACGCTGGCGGCGGC
>JBKHXC010000147.1:0-2114 GCA_046566225.1 Acidimicrobiia bacterium | reverse complement strand
ACTTCTGGCCGAAGTTGGTGATGGCCAGCAGGTCGTCCATGGTCTTCTGCACCAGCTCGCCGACGGTGTTCACCTGGGCCCGCTTCAGGCAGTTGCGGGGGCGCTCCGACAGGTCGAGGTCCTCGATGGGCAGGTCGAGGTCGGGCGAGCCGGTGGTGGCGGAGCTGACGTCGCCCAGCTCCAGGCCCCGGGGGCTCTCGCTCATGTCGGCGACCAGGCCGACCAGCGCCCGCAGGGTCTCGCCCGCCGAGGCCAGCGCCTCCCGGGGCGAGATCGACCCGTCGGTCTCGATGTCGAGCACCAGGCGGTCGAAGTCGGTGGACTGCTCGACGCGGGTGGGCTCGATGGTGAAGGCCACCCGCCGCACCGGCGAGAAGATGGAGTCGATGGGCAGCACGCCGATGGTGGCCGAGCGCTTGTTGCGGTCGGCCGACACGTAGCCCCGGCCCTTCTCCACGAACAGGTCCAGGGCCAGGCGGCCCTTGCTGTTCAGGGTGGCGATGTGCAGGTCGGGGTTGAGCACCTCGACGTCGTTGGCGGGCTGGATGTCGCGGGCGGTGACGGTGGCGGGCCCCCGCACGTCGAGGCGCAGGGTGACGTCGTCGTCGGTGTCCACCCGCAGGACCAGGTCCTTGAGGTTGAGGATGAGGTCGGTGACGTCCTCCTTGATGCCCGGCAGCGTGTCGAACTCGTGGAGGGCGTCGTCGAAGCGCACCTGGGTGACCGCCGAGCCGGGGATGGCGGAGAGCAGGGTGCGCCGCAGCGAGTTCCCGATGGTGTGCCCGAAGCCGGGCTCGAGGGGGCCGACGGCGAACGACTGGCGGTTGTTCTCCTCCTCGGTCACCGCCTCGACGGTGGGGCGCTGGATGATCAACACGACGGGCTCCTTTGGCCGGGCGGGGGTCCCGGCACGCTCCTTGGTTCGGTGCGCCGCGGCGGGGGCCGAGGCGCACGGGGCTACTTCGAGTACAGCTCCACGATCAGCTGCTCGCGCACGGGGACGTCGATGTGCTCGCGCATGGGGTCGTCGCGGACGGTGATCTCGAACCCGCCGGCACCCGCCTCCAGCCACGGCGGGACCTGGCGGTCGAGGGTGTCGACGTTGTGGCGGACGACGATCATCTCCCGCGAGCGCTCCTTGAGGGCGACGACGTCGCCCCGGCGCAGGCGGTAGCTGGGGATGTCGACCCGCTTGCCGTTGACGAGCACGTGGCCGTGGCGCACGAACTGGCGGGCCTGGCTGCGGCTGGCGGCCCAGCCGGCGCGGTACACGGCGTTGTCGAGGCGCAGCTCGAGCATGCGCAGCAGGTTCTCGCCGGTGATGCCGGGCTGGCGGGTGGCCTCCTGGTAGAGGTTGGCGAACTGCTTCTCCAGCACGCCGTAGATGCGCCGGGCCTTCTGCTTCTCCCGAAGCTGGCCGAGGTACTCCGAGCCCTGGCGCATGCGGTCGCGCCCGTGCTCGCCCGGCGGGTAGGGCCGGCGCTCGATGGGGCACTTCATCGAGTCGCACTTGGGGCCCTTCAGGAACAGCTTCATCTTCTCGCGCCGGCACAGGCGGCACACGGGACCGGTGTAGCGAGCCATGGCTCTCCTCCCTCAGACCCGGCGCCGCTTCTTGGGGCGGCAGCCGTTGTGGGGGATGGGGGTGACGTCCTTGATGCCGGAGACCTCCAGGCCGGTCTGCTGGAGCGAGCGGATCGCCGTCTCCCGACCGGACCCCGGGCCCTTCACCAGGACGTCGACCTTGCGCATCCCGTGCTCCATGGCGCGGCGGGCGCACGCCTCGGCCGCCAGCTGGGCGGCGAAGGGCGTCGACTTGCGGGAGCCCTTGAACCCCACGTTGCCGGCCGACGCCCAGGCGATGACGTTGCCCTCCATGTCGGAGATCGACACGATGGTGTTGTTGAACGAGCTCTTGATGTGGGCCACGCCGAAGGCGACGTTCTTGCGCTCGCGGCGGCGGGGGCGGCGGCCGCCCGGCTTGGGCTTGGCCATCTAGCGGGCTCCTGGCATCGTCACTTGCGCACCTTCTTCTTCCCGGCGACGGTCTTCTTGGGGCCCTTGCGGGTGCGGGCGTTGGTGTGGGTGCGCTGGCCCCGCACCGGCAGGCCGCG
>JBKHXC010000146.1:0-3051 GCA_046566225.1 Acidimicrobiia bacterium | reverse complement strand
GGGGGCGACCAGGACGGCGTAGCGCTCGAAGTACAGGATCTGCTTGCCCAGCAGGACGAGCGACCGGGGCAGCTGCACGCCCTTGGGCGCCGCCATGCGGACGGCCTGGCCGAAGATCTCCAGGTAGTCGATCTCGGCGATGGGACGGGAAAGCCACGGGGTGACGAGGCGGGCGATGGCGCCGGCGGCCCGGTCCCGGTCGGTGTCGTGGCCCAGGTGGGCGCCCAGCTCGGCCAGGCAGTCGGTGACCTCGCCGAAGTCCTGGCGGTGGAGCATGGCGACCACGCCCCGGCGCACCAGGTCGCGGGTGACGTCGTCCAGCTCCCCCATGATCCCGAAGTCCAAGAAGACGACCTTGCCGTTGTGGTCGACCATGAGGTTGCCGGCGTGCACGTCGCCGTGGAAGAACCCGTGCTCGCAGGCCGCCTCGATCCAGGCCCGCACGCCGCAGCGCAGCAGCTCGAACAGGTCGAAGCCGGTGGCCACCAGGCCGGGCAGGTCGTCGACCTTGACCCCGTCGATGCGCTCCATGGTGAGCACGCCGTGGCCGCAGTACTCGTGGTGCACGGCGGGGACGCGGATGTTGTCGTTGCTCCCGAACGCCTTGAGGTTGGCGGCGAAGCGCTCCATGGACGCCGCCTCGATGCCGAAGTCTAGCTCCTTGCCCAAGGTCGTGACCACGTCGTCGACGATGCCGACCGGGTTGACGACCCGGGCGGACTTGGACAGCTTGGCGGCCAGGAGGGCGGTCACCCGCAGCAGGCGCAGGTCGCGCCGGAACTGCTTCTCGACGCCGGGCCGGCGGACCTTGACCACCACCGGCGTGCCGTCGTGGAGGGTGGCGGCGTGCACCTGGGCGATCGACGCGGCGGCCATCGGCTCGGGGTCGATGGAGGCGAAGAACCGGTCGACGGGGCCGCCCAGCCCCTTCTCGATGACCTGGCGGATGCCCTCCCACGGCGCCGGCGGGGCGCTGTCGAGAAGGTCGCGCAGCTCGTGGGCGATGGCCGCCGGGAACAGCCCGGGGCTGGACGACACCACCTGGCTGAGCTTCACCAGGGGGGGGCCGAGCTCGACGACCACCCGGCGCAGGCGGGGGGCCAGCGCCTCCGCCGTTCGGGTCCGCTTGCGCAGCAGGGCCGGCCCCAGGCGGCGCAGGAGGACCCACTGCATCTTCTGGAGGCGGAGCAGCTCCCGGGGCCCGAGGCGCCGCACGGCCCCCTGGTTCACGGTCGCCGCGACGGGATCGGGGGCGAGGATGCGTTCGATGGCCGGCTCCAGGCGTGGGAGGGGTGAACCGCTCGGTGTCGGGAAGGTTAACGCCCTGGTGGGAGCCGGTCCACGCCGCGACCGGGACGGATGACCGATCCGCGGCCGCCGCCCGCCGGTTACCGTTCCAGGCCGTGGGTGGCTACGGGGTGGAACGCAGCGATCGCGACGGCTGCGCGGTCGTCGCCGTGCAGGGGGAGATCGACGTGCTGGGCGCCCCCCGCCTGCGCGAGGCGCTCATCGCCGCCGCCGCCGAGGGCCACCGGAGGGTCGTGGTCGACCTCAGCCGCACCGACTTCCTGGACTCCACCGGGCTGAGCGCCCTGGTCACCGGCCTCAAGCGCGTCCGGGCCCACGGCGGCGAGATGCGGGTGGTGTGCACGTCGGCGCGCGTCTGCAAGGTCTTCGAGATCACCAGCCTCGACCGGGCCCTGCGGCTGTACCGCACGGTCGACGAGGCCTGCGCCGGCCCCTGACCGGCGATGTGCGGCCGCATCGTGTCCTCGACGCCCCTGTCGGCGCTGGCCGAGCAGTTCATGGTCGCCGAGGTGCGGGCCGCGGAGGCGGCGGCCCGGTACAACGTGGCGCCCACCGACGACGTGGTGGCCGTGGCCGCCACCGCCGCCGGCCGCCGGCTGGGCACCCTGTCGTGGGGGCTGGTGCCCCGCTGGGCGGACGGCCCGGGACCGGGGCGGCGCCTGGTGAACCTGCGCTCGGAGCGCCTGGCCGAGCGGCCCGGGTTCCGGCGCACGCTCCAGAGCCGGCGCTGCGTCGTCCCCGCCGACGGGTTCTACGAGTGGCGGTCGGCGGGGGACGGCCGCCCCCGCCAGCCCCACCTGGTCCGGGCCCGCGACGGGCGGCCCCTGGCCCTGGCCGGGCTGTGGGACGTGTGGCGGGACCCGGCCGGGCCCCACGGCGCCGCCCTGCGCACCTGCACCATCCTCACCACCGCGCCCAACGAGGTGGTGGCCGCCCTCCACGACCGCATGCCCGTCGTCCTCCCTCCCCCCGCCTGCGACGTGTGGCTGGACCCCTCGGCGACCGACGTCGACGAGCTGGTCGCCCTGTGCCGGCCGTGCCCGCCGGAGCTGCTGGAGGCGTGGCCGGTGAGCACGGCGGTCAACCGCGTGGCCAACGACGGCCCCCACCTGGTGGCGCCGATGCCCGGCTGAGGGCCTGCCCGGGCGGCGCCGACCGACCTTCCCCCGCCCGGCGCCCTCCGGTACCCTCGCCACCCACGGGGCCGGGCGGCCGGCGCCCGGGTGGGGAGCGTGCGGGATGCGTGGTGTCCATCGGATGGCGGTGGTGGTGCTGTCGGCCCTGGTCGCCGGGACGCTGGGCACGGCGACGGCCACCGTCGCCGTGCGCCGGGCGGCGTCCCCCGGCCCGGCCGCCGCCCCCGACCGGCCGGCGCCCCGGGGCCTGGCCACGCTGGCGTCGGTGCCGGCGGCGGCCACCGACCGGCTCCTGGCGGTGGCCACCTTCGCCTCCCGCCCCGCCCCCACGGGGGCCCTGGCCGGGCTGGGGCTGGACGTGCTGCCGCTGCGGAGGCTGCCGCTGGCGCTGGTGTCGGGCACCCGGGCGCAGCTCGAGGCCGCCGTGGGCCGGGGGGTGGCGCTCGACGTCTACCCGGACCAGCGGCTGGAGTACCACTCGGCCGAGTCCACGGCGGCCATCGGCGCCGACGCCCTGCGCCACACCGGCCTGCGCGGCCGGGGCGTGGGGGTGGCCGTCGTCGACACCGGCATCGACGCCACCCACCCCGACCTGGCCGACCACGTC
>JBKHXC010000145.1:0-1648 GCA_046566225.1 Acidimicrobiia bacterium | reverse complement strand
GGTGAAGATGTGGGTGGGGAGGGCGACCACCGGCGAGGCGGTCACGCCCGTGGGCAGGGTGGGCGCCCCCGAGAAGACGGTGGCCGTGAACAGCAGCGGGGCCGTCTCGCCCGCCGCCCGGGCCAGGCCCAGGAGCAGGCCCGTCACCAGCCCGGGCAGCGCCTGGGGGACGAGCACCGAGCGGACCAGCTGGGAGCGCCGGAGGCCCAGGCCGAGCGCCGCCTCCCGGCGCTCGGCGGGCAGGGCGGCCAGGGCGGCCGAGACGGCGACGACCACGGGCGGCACGGCCAGCACGGCCAGCACGATGCTCCCCGCCAGCCAGCTCTTGCCCCAGCCCAGCCGGGTGGCGAACAGCCAGTAGCCCCACAGCCCGAGCAGGATCGACGGGATGCCGCCCAGGGTCAGGGCCAGGGCCCGCAGCCACCGGGCGGTGCGCCGCCCGGCGTACTCGGCGACCACCAGCCCCATGCCCAGCCCCACCGGGGCGGCCAGCACCCCGGCGGCGCCCACCAGGAGGAGGGTGCCGGCCAGCTGGTCGCGGATGCCGCCCCCGCTGGCCCCGGCCGACCGCCCCAGCCAGAAGCCGGCGTCGAGGGCGGCGCCGGCCCGGGCCAGCACGGCCACGCCGACGGCGACGACCAGCCCGAGCACGACGGCCAGGCCGCCGGCGGCCACCGCCCGCCCGGCCCGGTCCCGCGCCGCCCGCCCCCGGGCGGCGGTGCGCAGCGGCGAGCGGGCCCGCCTGGTCCGCGCCGGCGCCGGCGGGCCCTCGCCCGACCGCCGCTGGCCCACCACGGTGAGCACGACCACCGAGGCGAGCAGGAGGACCCCCAGGGCGCACAGGGCGGCCCAGTGGGCGCCGGCGGTGCCGGCCAGCACGCTCTCGGGGCCGTTGAGCTTGGTGGTGAGCGTCTGGCCGGGGCGGACCAGCCGTTCGGCCACGTCGCCCAGGCCGGAGGGGAAGCGGCCGTCGGCCCGGCCCACCACCAGGTACACGGCGATGGTCTCGCCCAGGGCGCGGGCGAGGGCGAGCAGGGCGGCGGCGCCCAGCCCCCGGCGGGCGGCCGGCAGCACCGCCCGGCGGACCACCTCGCTGCGGGTCAGCCCGCAGGCGGCGGCCGCCTCCCGCCACGCCGGCGGCACCCGGGCCAGGGCGTCGGCGGACACGGCCACGATGGTGGGCAGGATCATCACGGCCAGGACGAGCCCGGCGGCGAGCAGGCTGTCGCCGCCCGGCACCCCGGCCAGCGTCGACACCAGCGGCCGCAGGTAGGCGAGGCCCACCAACCCGTAGACGATGGAGGGCACCACGGCCAGCAGCTCGGCGCCGCCCCGCAGGGCCCGGCGCCAGCGGGGCGGCGCCAGCTCCACGATGGCGACGGCGGCCGCCCACCCCACCGGCGCGGCCAGCAGGAGCGCCACGCCGGCCACCGCCGCCGTCCCCCACACCATGGCCGTGGCCCCGAACCGCCCGCCGGCCGGGTCCCAGGTGGAGGAGGTGACCAGCTCGGCCCAGTCGACGGGCCCGGAGCGCACGCCGGCCACCAGGAAGGCGACGACGGCGGCCAGGGCCAGGCCGGCGGCGGCGGCCGCCAGGCCGGAGGCGGCCGGGACCCACCGCAGCGCCGCCGGCCGGCGCCCGGCCCCC
>JBKHXC010000144.1:0-11133 GCA_046566225.1 Acidimicrobiia bacterium | reverse complement strand
GGGGCGAAGGGGCGCCGGTACGCTCGGAGGCGTGAGCCGCCGTGCCGCCCTGGTGGCCGTGGTGATGGGGGCGGTGGCCGCCGCGGTGGCCGCCGGCGGCGTCCCGGCCGCCGGCGGGGGACGGCCGGCGGCCGCCCAGGCGGTCGAGCGCATCCGCGACTACCGGGTCGAGCTGGCCATCGAGGCCGACGGGGGCCTGCGGGTGCGCGAGGTCCTGACCTACGACTTCGGCGACCGGCGCCGGAACGGCATCCTGCGCCACATCCCCGTGCGGCTGCGCTACGACGACCGCCACGACCGGGTCTACCCGGTGGAGGTCCTCGCCGTGCAGGCCCCGGCCGGGACCCCCTCCGGGTACCGGGTCGAGCGGGCCGGCGGCACCATGACGCTGCGCATCGGCGACCCCGATCGCACCGTGACCGGCGCCCACACCTACACCATCGCCTACCGGGTGGAGGCCGCCCTCAACGGCTTCGCCGACCACGACGAGCTGTACTGGAACGCCATCGGCGCCCAGTGGGACGTTCCCGTGGACCAGGCGGTCGTCACCGTCACCGCCCCCGCCGCCGTCCGGGAGGTCGCCTGCTTCGCCGGCCCCGTCGGGTCGTCGCTGCCGTGCCGCTCGGCGACGGCCGACGGGCCCACCGCCCGCTTCGCCCACGACGGCCTGGCCCCCCACCAGGCCCTGACGGTGGTCGCCGCCCTCCCCCCGGGCGCCGTCCCGCCGCCGCGGCCGCGCCTGGAGGAACGGTGGAGCGTGGAACGGGCGTTCTCGCTGACGCCGGCCACCGTGGCGTCGGCCGGCGTGCTGACGGTGGCCGCCCTCGCCGGCTTCGCCGCCCTGGCCTGGCGGGTCGGGCGCGACCGCCGCTACGCCGGCTCGCACGTCGACGTGGTGTTCGGGGGCGTGGGCGACGCCGAGGAGCCGGTGCCGCTGGCCGAGCGCCCGGTGACGCCGGTGGAGCCGGCGCCGCCCGACGGCGTGCGGCCCGGCCAGGTCGGGACCCTGGTCGACGAGCATGCCCACCCGCTCGACGTCGTCGCCACCATCGTCGACCTCGCCGTGCGGGGGTACCTGCGCATCGAGGAGGTGCAGCGGAAGACCTGGTTCAAGAAGCCGGACTGGGCCCTGGTGAGGCTGGGCAAGGACCCCGGCGGCCTCCTGGCCTACGAGCGGCTGCTCCTCGACGCCGTCTTCCGGGGCTCGGCGGACGGCGAGGTGCGCATGTCCGAGCTGCGCAACGCCTTCGCCGAGCGCCTGCGGTCGGTCCAGGACGCCCTGTACGACGACGCCGTCGCCCGGCGGTGGTTCCCGGCCCGCCCCGACCGCATCCGGGCCCGGTGGCGGGCCATCGGCCTGGTGGTGGCGGCCGCCGGCGCCGGCCTGGTGTTCCTCGCCGCCCGGCACACCCGGGCCGGCATCGTCCCGGTGCCGGTGGTGCTCGCCGGCCTGGTCCTGGTGGCCGGCGCCGGGCGGATGCCCCGCCGCACGGCGCGGGGGACGGCCGTGGTCCGCCGGGTGGCCGGGTTCCGGCGCTTCATCGAGGACTCGGAGGAGGACCGGGCCCGCTTCGCCGAGCGCACGAACCTGTTCTCCGAGTACCTGCCGTACGCCATCGTGTTCGGCTGCACCGAGAAGTGGGCGAAGGCCTTCGCCGGGCTGGACGGCGAGCTGCCCGAGGTGGCGTGGTACTCGGGCGGGGACGGCCCCGGCGCCGTCTCCTTCTCGTCGTCCATGGACAGCTTCACCGTCACCACCGCCGGCACGATCGCCTCCACGCCGGGCGGGTCGGGGTCGAGCGGGTTCGGCGGCGGCGGCTCGTCGGGCGGGGGCGGGGGTGGCGGGGGCGGCGGCTCCTGGTAGGGGCCCGCCGGCCGGCCCTGGCCGATTTGCGTCAACCGGGCCGGTCCGCGCGCCGACACAGCCCCTACGCCTGTTCGGGAGGGCTCGCCGTGTCAGCCGTGTTAGAAGTGCAAGGAGAGCCCTCCGCCTCGCCCTCGCCCGCGGCGGGGGGCCCGGGAGCGGTCGACGTGACGAGACGGGCTGGTGCGGAGTGGAGATGAGGCGGGCCGGCGGACCGGGCGACGCGCCCTCCGCCACCGACGGCCAGCTCGTGGCCCGCGCCGCCGGCGGGGAGCAGGCCGCGTTCGCCGAGCTGTACCGCCGCCACGTCCAGCGGGCGCGCGCCGCGGCGCGGGGCGTGGCCACCAGCGACGACGACGCCGACGACGCCGTGTCCGATGCGTTCGCCGACGTCTTCCGGGTCATCCGGGCCGGGCGCTTCCCCGAGGCGGCGGGGTTCCGGGGCTACGTGGTGACCGCCGCCCGCCGGGCGGCCATCGACCAGGTGCGGCGCAACTCCCGCACGGTGTGGGAGGGCGACGGGGGCGGGGACGAGCCGCCGGCCACGACCACCCGGCCCTCGGAGCGGGTGATCGCCGTCGAGGACGCCGAGCTGGTGTCCCGGGCCTTCGCCGGGCTCTCCAGCCACCTGCGCTCGGTGCTCTACCTCACCGAGGTCGAGGGGACGCCCGTGCGCGAGGTGGCCCGCCTGCTCGGGGTGAGCCCCAACGCGGTGGCCCAGCGGGCGGTCCGGGCCCGGGCCCGCCTGCGCCAGCGGTACCTCCAGGCCCACGTGGCTCCCGGCGCCGGCGCGGCCTGCCGGGAGACGGTCGACCGCCTCGGCGCCTACGTGGGCGGCGGGCTGTCGGCCCGGGACCTGGCCAAGGTGGAGGGCCACCTGTCGGGGTGCGAGACGTGCCGGCACCGCGTGGTGGAGCTGCGCGACATCGGCACTGTGCTGCGCCGGGCCGTCCTCCCCGCGCCCGGCAGGGGGCCGGCGCCCGGCCGCCGCCGGCACCGCTGAGGGCGCGAGCCCCTACTCCACGGTGATGGCGGCGTCGGCCGGCGGCAGGGCGATGAGCGTCCGGCCCGGCACCAACCTCAGGGGGGCGCCGGTGGCGTCGGCGTAGGTGGTGACCGCGGTGGCCGAAGGCTTGGTCCAGCGGACGGTCGCCTGCCTGCCCTGGGACAGGACGACGGCGTCCCCGCTGCCCACGACCACGGCCTCGTCGACGACCGCGCCGCTGGGGTCCCTGAACGGCGTGGCCCGGTAGGTGGTGCGCTGGACGATCACGTTGGCGAACGCCAGCTGGGACCCACCCTGGGTCACGTGGGGCCGCCCGTCGGTGGATCGCTTCCACGTGCCCGACGGGGCGTCGTAGTCCACGGCGAACGCCGTCCGGCCGAACGAGACGCGCGCCGTCCTCGCCGGCACCGCCCCCGCCGGGCCGAACGGCTCGCCCGGGCCCAGGAAGTCGAAGAAGGCGGGCGGCGGCTCGTCGTGGTCCTTGGCCATCGACCGCAGGGTGGCGGTGTCGGTGTAGGTCTTGAACGGCCGGCGCTTGTCGGCCGGGAACTTGAAGCCCTCGGCCGAGTCGCTCTCGCTGACGACCGTCACCGCCAGCGCCTTGGCCTGCTTCTCGAAGGCGGGGATGCCGCCGGCGAAGGCGAACACGCCGCCGATGGCGGCCACCAGGTCGACGTCGGTGGAGCGGACCGACCGCACCGGGCCCACCGGGTCGGCGTCCTCGGAGTGGAAGACGGCGACGAAGCGGGTGATGCCCCCCTCGACCTTCTCCTCGATCAGGACGTCCGCCTTGTCGATGCCGGCCTGGGGCCGGCCCTGGGGGCCGTTGTCGACCTTGACGCTCACGGCCGGGCGCCTCGCCACCGTCCCGTCCTGGAGGAGCACGCCGGTGAGGGGGGCCGGCACGGGCGCCGTGGTGGTGGTGGTCGTCGGGCCCTCGCCGGCCGTGGCCCCGTCGTCGCCACCCCCGCCGCAGGCTGCCGCCACCAGGGCCAGGGCGGCGACGGTGGCGAGGAGGCGGGTGGCCGTTGCCGGCAGCGTCGTCATGGGCGCATGTCTACGCGCCCGCCCCGCCGGACGACCAGCGCGGCGGTGCCGGCGGGCGGGGCGGGCCTGCCAGGATGGGGCCATGCCCCGCCGAACGCCCGTCGCCGCCCTCGTCGCGCTCTGCCTCCTGGCCGCCGCCTGCGGAGGCGACGGCGGCGACGACGAGGCGACCACGACGTCGACCACCACGGCCACGACCAGCGCCGCCCCGGCGGCCGACGCCGCCCCCCTCACCGGGCTGCCCCAGCCCGACGCCGCCCGGCGGGGCCGGGTCGCCCTGGTGGTCAAGCTCGACAACGCCCCCCGGGGCCGGCCCCAGGCCGGGATCAACCAGGCCGACGTGGTCGTGGTCGAGAAGGTGGAGGACGGCATCACCCGCCTCTTCACCGTCTTCCACACCAACGACGCCGACCCGGTGGGACCGGTGCGGTCGGCCCGGTCCACCGACATCCCGCTGGTCACGCCCCTCAACCGGCCGCTGTTCGCCTACGCCGGCACCAACGCCGCCTTCCAGCGCCTGGTCGACGAGGCGCCGCTGGTCGACGTGGGCTTCAACAGGGCGGCCGGCGACTACCGGCGCCAGGGCGGCCGGCCCGCCCCCTACAACCTGTTCACCAGCACGCCGGCGCTCTACCAGCGGGCGCCGGCGGGCTCGGCGCCGCCCCCCGCCCTGTTCACCTACCGGGCGGCGGGCCAGGCGGCGGCCGGCGACCCGGCCGGCGGCGTCCACCTGGAGTACCGGGGCCGCAACGTCACCACCCGGGTCGACTACGCCTGGGACCCGGCGGCCGGGGGGTGGCAGCGCTCCCAGGACGGCACGCCGTCGGTGGACACCGCCGGGGTGCAGGTTGCGCCCCCGAACCTGGTGGTGCAGTTCGTGAGCTACCGCGACACCGGCCAGCGCGACCGGTCGGGCGCGGTGGTCGACGAGGCCGAGCTGATCGGCGAGGGCGAGGCGTGGGTCTTCACCGACGGCCGGGTGGTGAGGGGGCGCTGGAGCAAGCCGGCGGCCGAGGCGGTGACGGCCTACACCGACGGCGCCGGCGCGCCCGTCGCCCTCACGCCGGGCACGACCTGGGTCGAGCTGCCGCCGGCGGGCGCCGCCGAGCTGCGGTGATCGGCCGCCGGCGGGGTTGCCGGCCCCGGGCGGCGGGAAGGACCCCCGGCGACGGACCGATCGACGAGAGGAGACGGCCATGCCCAAGGTCGACCCCGATACGAAGGAGCCCATGACCGACGATCCGGCGGCCCCCGACCCCGACCAGCGGGGCGGCAAGCGGGAGGGCGACCCCGGCATGGAGGGCGCCAAGCCCGAGGGCGCTCGGGGCCCCAAGCTCGACTGAGCTCCGCACTGCCGAGCAACCCCCGAGTAAATAGCTCACCGTTTCGGTGAGCTATTTACTCGGGAACGGCAGGTTCGGGCCGGCTCAGGCGGCGACGTCGCGGCTGCGCAGGCTGGCGGTGGCGGCGGCGGCGACGACGACGGCGTAGCCCACCAGGGTGACGGTGGCCAGCGCCACCGGTCGCTCGAAGGGGGCGCCGTCGAGGCGGCGGCCGGTGAGGAAGATGGTGGCGTTCTCGCCCAGCAGCCACCGGGACTGCGCCGGCTTCCACGCCCGCAGGATGCTCTCGCCGATGGCCAGGTAGGCGAAGGCGACGCCCAGGGCGGCCGCCGTGCTGCGGCCGACCATGGCCACGCCGGCGCCGACCACCGCCGCCAGGGCGGCGAGGGCGCCGCTGCGGCCCAGGCCCCCGGCCGCCGCCCGCAGCCACTCGCCGTCGGCCCCCGACGTGGTGCCCTTGAGCGCCATGGTGGGGAGCAGGGCCCCGGCCAGCACGAGCTGCAGGGCCACGGAGACGGCCGCGGCCACCAACCCCACGGCGGCCAGCTTGGCCACCGCCAGCCGGGCCCGCCTGGGCTCCCACGTGAGCACGGTGGTCATCGTGCCCGCCTTCCACTCGGCACCCACCATCGACGCGGCGCCGATGAGGGCCCCGATGGCGAGGAACACCGAGGTGACCGCCCACACCGAGTCGTCCCTGCCGTCGGCGCTCCACAGGTCGGTGAGGTGCAGGCTCCGGTCGACGTCGGGGGGCACCGAGCGCTGGCAGATCCGGCGCAGCTCCGCGGGCGTCGGCCGGCGCCCGTCGGGGCCGACGATCACCACTCCGCCCGACGACCCCTCTCCGGCGCCCATGGCCGCCGTGCACTCGGCGACCGCCGCCTCGCGCCGGGCCTGCCGCTCGGTCGACCCCTCGGGCCGGAGCTCCTCGGTGTTGGCGAAGGTGGTCGCCCCGGCGACCGCGCTGGCCAGCAGCGCGACGCCGATGAGCGCCCGGCTGAGCCGGCGGGCCAGGCACCGGCGCATCTCGACCCCGAGGAGCGTCCTCACGCCGCCTCCTCGCCGGTGGGCTCACCCGTCAGCTCCAGGAACACGTCCTCCAGGCTCACCGCCCGGGGGCGGAGCTCGGTCAGCCACAGGCGGGAGGCGGCCAGGGCCTCGCTCACCCGGGCGCCCTCCGACGGCGGCAGGTCCACGTGGAGGGCGTCGCCCACCACCCGGGCCCCGATGCCGGCCGCCGCCAGGGTGGCGGCACCGGCGGCCAGGTCGTCGAGGCGGGCGACGAGCGACCCCGCCCGCCCGGCGGCGAGCACCTGGTCGACGGGTCCGGCGGCCACGCACCGGCCGCGGGTGAGGATGGCCACCCGGTCGCAGGTGGCCTGGATCTCGGTCAGCAGGTGGCTGGAGACGAACACCGTCCGCCCCTCGTCGCCCAGGCGGCGGAGCAGTTGGCGGATCTCCTTGATGCCGGCGGGGTCGAGGCCGTTGGCGGGCTCGTCGAGGATGAGCACGGCCGGGTCCTTGAGCAGGGCGGCGGCGATCCCCAGGCGCTGGCGCATGCCCAGCGAGTAGGTCCGGACCAGGTGGTCGGCCCGCTCGGCCAGGCCCACCCGCTCGAGCACGTCGCTCACCGCCCTCGGCCCGATCCCCCCCAGCCGGCCCAGGAGCCTCAGGTTGCGCCGGCCCGAGAAGGTGGGGAACAGGGCCGGGGCCTCGACGATCGACCCCACCCGCCCGATCACCCCCGCCAGCCCGCCGGCCACGTCGGCGCCCAGCAGCCGGGCCCTCCCCGACGAGGGGCGCACCAGCCCCAGCAGGCAGCGGATGGTCGTCGTCTTCCCCGACCCGTTGGGCCCCAGGAAGCCGAACACGCCGCCCTCGGGGACGGCCAGGTCGAGGCCGTCGACGGCCACCGTGTCGGCCCCGCTCAGCCGGCGGTAGACCTTGCGCAGCCCCTCGGTCTCGATGACGTCCACGTCGCCTCCCCGTCCGGCCGCTGGCAGGGTAACCGGACGGTGCGCCGGCACCGCCGGTCAGGCGTAGGACACCTCGCCCTCGTCGCCCGGGCCCTCGACCGGGTGGCGGCAGGTCGGGCACCACCACGCCGGCTCCAGGGCCGTGCCGCAGGCGGCGTGCACGACGTCGTCGCCCGGTCCGCTGGACCCCCACAGGGCCAGCAGGCGCAGCGCCCCGGCCAGGTCCTGGCCGGCGGCGGTGAGTCGGTAGGCGAAGCGGGGTGGGCGGGCGGAGTACGACTCGGCGACGACCACGCCCTCGCGCTCGAGGTGCTTGAGGCGCTGGCTCAACACGTTGGGCGCGATCCCGGTGACCGCCTCCTGGAGCTCGCCGAAGCGGCGGGGGCCGCCGAGCAGGGCCGCCACGACCAGCAGGCTCCAGCGGTCCCCCACCCGGGCCACGGCCCGCTCGAGCGGCGACCGGGCGCCCGGCGGGGGAGGGGGGGCGGACACGGGACCCATTGTCGTCGCTTCCCCGGTCCGGTGCACCGGTGTATGGTAGCTATCAGCAAGCTACTAGTGAACTGCAAGTGAGGAGTAGCCATGTCGGTGCTGGACGATCTGGAGCGGGCGGCGGCCGCGGTGGCGGCCCGGGTGTGCCCGGCGGTGGTGCGCATCGGCCGGGGCGGCGGGCGGGGCGCGGGCGTGGTCGCCGGCGACGGCGTGGTGGTCACCAACGCCCACAACCTGCGGGGCCCGCAGGCGACGGTGGCCTTCGCCGACGGCCGGGTGGAGACGGCGCGGGTGGCCGGGGTGGACGTGGACGGCGACCTGGCCGTCCTCAGCGTCGGCACGGCCGGGGTGGCGCCCCTGGAGCGGTCGCCGGCCGAGGCCCGGCCCGGCCAGGCCGTGTTCGCGGTGACGCCGGGCGCCGGCGGCGCCGGCCGGTTGTCGTTCGGCGTGGTGTCGTCGGTGGGGCAGGCGTTCCGGGGGCCCCGGGGGCGGCGCATCACCGGCAGCGTCGAGCACACCGCCCCGCTGCCCCGGGGCTCGTCGGGCAGCCCGGTGGTGGACGGCGCCGGCCGCCTGGTCGGCATCAGCACCAACCGGCTGGGGGACGGCTTCTACCTGGCCCTGCCGGCCGACGCCGACCTCGACGCCCGCATCGACGCCCTGGCCCGGGGCGAGGCGCCGGCCCGCCGGCACCTGGGCGTGGCCGTGGCGCCGCCCCGGGCGGCGGCCCACCTCCGCCGGGCCGTGGGCCTCCCCGAGCGGGACGGCCTGCTGGTCCGGGGCGTGGAGGACGCCAGCCCGGCGGCCCGGGCCGGCGTGCGCGAGGGCGACCTCCTGGTCGCCGCCGCCGGCCGGCCGCTGGCCGGGGTCGACGACCTCCACGCCGCCCTCGACGGGCTGGGCGACGGCGAGCCCCTGGCCCTCAGCGTGGTGCGGGGCGTGGACGAGCTGGCCGTCGTCGTCCGCTTCGGCGAGGGGGCGCCCGCCGAGGGCTCGGCATGACGCCTCGCTCCGGCCGCCTTTCGGACGGCGGCACCGCGGTGGTGGACGCCGGCGACGAGCGCATCGACCTCATTCGTTCGCTTCGCTCACCCCATTCGGTCGAGTTGGATCGTGCTCCGGCGGGCGAGCGGAGCTCGCGCCGCCTCCGCCCTGTCCTTCCACGGTGTCCGCAGCCGTAGAGGCCGCCTGCGGCGGCGAGGGCGGCCACGGACCTTGCCGCTGCGAAGACGGCGAAGGCTCGTGCCCCGGGCACGAGGCGCCGCTGGACGCCTACTCGCGGGTGGTGACGGCGGTGGCCGAGCGCCTCCTGCCGTCGGTCGCCAGCCTGCGGGTGGTCCGCCGGGTGGCCGGCGGCCGGGCGCCGGCCGGGTCGGGCTCGGCCGTGGTCGTCACCCCCGACGGGTTCCTGCTGACCTCGGCGCACGTGGTCGCGGGCGTGGCGGGGGGCACGGCGTCGTTCGCCGACGGCGGCGAGCACGAGCTGGCCGTGGTGGGCGCCGACCCCCTCTCCGACCTGGCCGTGGTGCGGTGCGCGGCCCGGGGGCTGGTTCCCGCCACCCTGGGCGACGCCGACCGGCTCCGGGTGGGCCAGCTCGTCGTCGCCGTGGGCAACCCGCTGGGCTACGCCGGATCGGTGAGCGCCGGGGTGGTGAGCGGGCTGGGCCGGTCGATGGCGGCCCGATCGGGGCGGCACGCCCGGCTGGTGGAGAACGTCGTGCAGACCGACGCCTCCCTGCACCCGGGCAACTCCGGCGGCGCCCTGGCCGACGCCTCGGCCCGGGTGGTCGGCATCAACACCGCCCTGGTCGGGCCCTTGGTTGGGCAGGGGCTCGGCATGGCGGTGCCCGTGAACGCCACCACCCGCGCCATCGTCGGGGCCCTCATGCGCGACGGGAGGGTGCGCCGGGCCTACCTGGGCATCGCCGGCGGCAGCCGGCCGCTGCCGCCCCGGGCCATCCCGGTGGTGGGGCGGCAGCGGGGGCTGGAGATCGTCTCGGTGGTGGCCGCCAGCCCGGCCGCCGCCGCCGGCCTGCGGCCCGAGGACATCGTGGTGGAGCTGGACGGCGAGCCGGTGGAGGACGTCGGCGACCTGCAGCGGCTCATGGTCTCGGACCGCATCGCCCGGCGCGTCCCCCTTCGCTACGTGCGGGGCGGGCGGGTGGAGACGGCGGCCGTCACGCCCACCGAGCTGTCCCCGGAGTGAACCGGATCGGCGTCGGGGTCAGCCGGTGAGGAGCTCCCGGGCGCCGGTGTCCACCGAGGGGTGGCGCAGCTTCGACATGGCCCGGGACTCGATCTGGCGGATGCGCTCGCGGCTGAGGTTCAACCGCTCGGCCACCTCGCCCAGGCTCTGGGGGCCGCCCCGGTCGAAGCCGAAGCGCAGGCGCAGGATCTCCCGCTCCCGCTCGTCGAGGATCGACAGCAGGCGGTTGATCTCGGCCGGCATGACCGCGGCCAGGACCTCCTCGGCCGGCGAGGCGGCGTCGGGGTCCTGCACGACGTCGCACAGCTCGGCGTCCCGGTCCTCGCCCAGGGGCTCGAACAGCGAGCGCAGCTCGCTGGGGAAGCGCAGCGCCTCCACCACCTTGGCCGGAGTGACCCCCAGCTCGGCGGCCACCTCGTCGATGGTCGGCGTGCGGGCCAGCTCCATCTGGAGGCGGGTCTGGGTCTTGAGGACGCGGGCCATGGTGTCGCCGGCGTGCACGGGCAGGCGGATGGTGCGGGCGGTGTTGGCCACGCCCCGCTGGATGGCCCGCCGGATCCACCAGGTGGCGTAGGTGGAGAACTTGAAGCCCTTCTTGTGGTCGAACTTCTCCACGGCGTGGATCAGCCCGAAGTTGCCCTCCTGGATCAGGTCGAGCAGGGGCAGGCCGCTGGACTGGTAGCGCTTGGCGATCGAGACCACCAGGCGCAGGTTGGCCTGGATGAACCGCTCGGTGGCGCGCTGGCCGGCCAGCACCGCCCGGCGCAGCTCCCGCTTGCGGTGGGGGGTCATCGGTGCCTTGGCGGCGAGCTCCTGGGCGGCGGCCCGGCCCGCCTCGATGGCGGTGCCGAGACGCTGCTCGTCGGCCTTGGTCAGCAGCTCGTGGCTGCCGATCTCGTTCAGGTAGACGTGCAGGAGGTCTTCGCTGGAGTCGTGGTCTTCGCGGGATGCCATGGTTCGTCTCTTCTTCAGGTGCTTCGGACGCTCCGCCGTCCGCCTGCGGTCCTTCGACCCGGCGGGGCTGCGGTGCGAGGAGTCAACGGCCCCGGGGGGTCTGGTCGTTCCCGGTGGCCGTGCGCGAGCCGGCGGCTCGTATCAAGCTTCCCAGCCGCGGGCGGGTTGTGCCAGCCGGAAACCCTCCCCGGTGTCGTCAAGATGTCTCAAACGATGCTTTCGATGGGGCCTGGGCCCCCGTGGCG
>JBKHXC010000143.1:0-11792 GCA_046566225.1 Acidimicrobiia bacterium | reverse complement strand
TGGACGAGGCCAGCGCGCTGGCTGCCCTGGGACGAGCCATCGACCCTGACGCCCGCCCCCGGCCCTCGGGCCTGGCCCGCCCCGGCGAGGTCGTGCGGGGCAGCCTGGCATGAGGCCGTCGCGCCTGGTGGGCGCCGCCCGGCTCCGCCGTCCCCGCCCGGCGCCTGCGGGTCGGTCAAGGTTGGCGGACCACGCGGGCCGTCACCGGCTACCCCCGCGAGGTCCGCCTGGGCTGGCTGGAGCCGCTGGTCACCCACCCCGGGCCGGCCGACGTGGCCCTGCACATCGAGCCCATCCCCGCGGCGGTGGCGGCCGAGCGGCTGCGCCGCCAGCTGGCCCGCCTGGAGTCCTCCCGGCGCCTCGACGCCTCCAAGGGCCGCCTGGTCGACCCCGCCCTCGACGTGTCGGCCGAGGATGCCCGCGATCTGGCGGACCGCCTGGCCCGGGGAGAGGGCCGGTTGTTCTCCCTGGGCCTCTACGCCACCGCCAGGGGCGCCGACGAGGACGACCTGGAGGAACAGGCCACCCGCCTGCGCGCCCTGCTCGACTCGCTGCTCCTCGACAGCGTGCCCGCCACGTTCCGGGCCATGGCCGGATGGCTGACCACCCTGCCCGTCGGCCTCGACCTGCTGGGCCTGCGCCGCACGGTGGACACCGCCGCCCTGGCCGCCGCCTTTCCCTTCGCCTCCGCCGAGCTGTCCGACGCCGCGGGGGTGCTCTACGGGCGCAACGTGCGCAGCGGGGGGCTGGTGTTCTGGGACCGCTTCGCCCAGCCCAACTACAACTCGGTCATCCTGGCCCGCTCGGGGGCGGGCAAGAGCTACCTGGCCAAGCTGGAGCTGCTGCGCTCGCTGTACGCGGGTGTGGAGGCGGCCGTCATCGACCCCGAGGACGAGTACGCCCGCCTGGCGTCGGCGGTGGGCGGCGCCTACCTCCACCTGGGAGCGCCCGGGGTGCGGCTCAACCCCTTCGACCTCGACGCCGGGCCCGATGCCCTGGTGCGCCGTGCCCTCTTCCTTCACACCCTGGTGGCCCTGCTGGTCGGCGAGCGCCTCGATGCTGCCACCCGGGCCAGCCTCGACCGGGGCATCGTGGCCGCCTACGCGGCCAAGGGCATCAGCGCCGACCCCCGCACCCACCGCCGGGCTGTGCCCGTCCTAGCCGCCCTGGCCGCCGCCCTGGCTGCCGACACCGATCCCGCCGCGCTGGCGTTGGCCGAGCGGCTGGCGCCGTTCACCTCGGGCAGCCATCGCCTGCTCTTCGACGGCCCCACCACCACCGCCCCCGAAGGCCACCTGGTGGTGTTCTCGCTGCGCGACCTGCCCGACGAGCTCAAGGCAGCGGGGACGCTGGTGGTCCTCGACGCCGTGTGGCGGCGGGTGGCCGATCCCTCCCGCCGGCGCCGGCGCCTGGTGGTGGTGGACGAGGCGTGGCTGTTGATGCGCGACCCCGCCGGGGCGCGCTTTTTGTTCCGCCTGGCCAAGTCGGCCCGCAAGCACTGGTGCGGGCTGGCCGTGGTCACCCAGGACGCGGCCGACCTGCTGGCCAGCGAGCTGGGCCAAGCGGTGGTGGCCAACGCCGCCACCCAGGTGCTGCTGCGCCAAGCCCCCCAGGCCATGGACGCCCTGGGCGCCGCCTTCCGGCTGTCCGAGGGCGAGCAGGGGTTCCTGCTCGGCGTCGAGCGCGGCGAGGGCATCCTCCTCGGCGGCGCCGAGCGCGTCGCCTTTCGGGCCGAGGCCAGCCCCGCCGAGCACGCCCTGGTGACCACCGACCCCGCCGACCTCGACGACGAGGAGCCGTGGTGAGGAAGCTCCTGGTCGCCCTGGCCGTCCTCGTGGCCTCGGTCCCGTTCCTCATGGCGGTGGCCGGCATGGGCATGTTCCTCCTCGGGGGCGACGAGTGGCCCCCGGCCGAGGGCGCCACGCCGGTGGCGTCGGACGAGGTCCCGATCGAGATGTGGGGCCTGTACAACCAGGCCGGCGCCCGCTTCGGGCTCTCAGCCGGCCTGCTGGCGGCGGTGGGCAAGGTGGAGTGCGACCACGCCCGCAACCCTGCCTGCGCTCAGCCGAACCGGGCGGGAGCGCTCGGGCCCATGCAGTTCCTCCCCGCCACCTTCGCCGCCTGGTCGTGGGCGTCGGGCAGCCCGTCGCCCACGCCCCTCGATCCCCGCGACGCGGTGTTCGCGGCGGCAGCCAAGCTGGCCGCCGACGGCGCCGCCGCCGACCCGGCCGCCGCCCTGTTCTCCTACAACCCCAGCCGCTCCTACGTGGCCACCGTGGTGGCCTTCGCCCTGGCCTACGGCTGGGCACCTCCCGGCGACGCCGTGCTGGAGGCCGCCGGGCTCGCCCACCCCCGCATCGCCCGGCGGGCCGCCGCCGCCGCCGCCGTGCGGGCCGGCCGGGTGGACCCCCGCGTCCTGGCCGTGGTCCTGGTCGTGGCCACCCGCCACGACCTCGCCGCCGTCGGGCCCTTCGTGTCCGGCCACTCCTACTACGTGGCCGGCACCGACGTGCCCTCCAACCACGCCTTCGGCCGGGCCGTCGACCTGCCCGTGGTGGACAGCGCGGCGGTGAGCGACGACAACGATGCCGCCCTCGCCGCCGTGCGCCAAGTGGCCGCGCTGCCGCCGTCCTTGCGCCCCGACGAGATCGGCTGCCCGTGGGCCCTGACCCTCGGGGGCCGGCGGACCATCACCAAGGGCCACGGCGACCACCTGCACTTCGGGTGGGACAGCTGAGCCCCGCCCTAGCCACGATGCTCGCAGGAGGCGCCGGCCAGCCGCCGCCGGGCGAGCCCGACGGACCGCTGGTGCGCGTCCTGTCCGACCCGGCCGGCGCCCTGCGGCGGGCGGCGGCCACGGCCCTGGACGTGATGGGCGCCGCCCTGCCCCACCTGGCCGGCGCCGGGCTGGCCCTCGCTGCCGCCGCCGCTGTACTCGTGGCTTTTCGGCGTCGCCAGCGGGCCAGGATGGCCGGCGGCGCCCGGGTGGTCACCATCCTGGCCCCACCCGAGGTGGAGGCGGGCGGCGGCGAGGCGCTGTGGCGCAACCTGCACGACCTCCTCCGCCCCCGCTGGCGGCGGCTGGTGTCGGGCCAGCCCCACCTGGGCTTCGAGTACGCCTGGTCGACGTCGGGTCTGCGCATCGGCGTGTGGGTGCCGGGCGTGGTGCCGCCCGGCATGGTGGAGCGGGCGGTGGAGGCGGCGTGGCCGGCGGCCCGCACCGAGACCAGGTTCGTGGCCCCGGCCCGCGAGGGCGAGGCGGGCAGTCGGGAGGCCGGGCGTGGTGAGGAGGCCGCGGAGGCCCTCCTGCCCGAGGGATGGGAGGCGGCCGGCGGCTCCCTGCGCCTGGCGGCGCCGGGGTGGTTCCCGCTGCGGGCCGACTTCGACGCCGACCCGCTCCGTGCCGTCCTGGGGGCGGCCAGCGCCGGGGGAGCGGGGGAGGCGGCGGCCGTCCAGGTGCTGGCCCGCCCGGCCGGAGGCCGGGCCGTGGCCCGCTGTCGAAAGGCGGCCCGGGAGGTGCGCGCCGGCCGGGCGCCCCGGCGAGTCCTGCGGCTGCTGGACCTGATCTCGCCCGGAGCGCCCCGTCGTCCTGTCGCCGACCCGTCGGCCGGGGCCGACGTGCGCGCCATCCTCGCCAAGGCCGACTCGCCCCTGTGGGAGGTGGCCGTTCGCTACGCGGTGGCGGCCCAGCCTTCGGCGTCCAAAGATGCCCGCCCGGCGCTGCGGGGCCGGGCGCATGCCCTCGCCTCCGCCTTCGCCCTCTATGCCGGGCGCAACCGCCTGGTCCGCCGCCGCCTGCACCGCCCGGCGGCCTGCCTGGTCGCCCGCTCCTTCGGCCGCGGTGACCTGCTGTCGGTGCCCGAGCTGGCTTCCCTGGCCCACCTCCCGCTCGACCGCATCGTGCCCAGCCTGTCCCGGGCCGGCGCCCGCCCCGTATCCCCGCCCGCCGGCGTGGGCCGAGACGAGCGGGCGGGCAAGGTGCTGGGCGACGCCGACGCCGGCGGCGCTCGCCCGGTGGTGCTGGCGCCCGCCGACGCCCGCTACCACCTCCATCTCATGGGGGCGACGGGCAGCGGCAAGTCGACCCTGCTCACCCACCTCATCCTCGACGACGTGGCCGCCGGCCGGGGGGCGGTGGTAATCGACCCCAAGGGCGACCTGGTGGCCGACGTGCTGTCCCGGCTGTGCCCGGCCGAGCGAGGCCGCGTCGTGCTGCTCGATCCCCAGGTGGCCGAGGGCCGGCCCACGCTCAACATGCTGGAGGTGCCCGAGGGTGTGGGCAACGACTTGGTGGTCGACCACCTGGTCGGCATCTTCGGGCGCATCTTCGAGCGCCACTGGGGCCACGCCTCGAAGACGTGCTGCGCTCGACGTGCCTCACCCTGCTCCAGCGGGGCGGCGCCACCTTGTCCGACGTCCCCCGACTGCTGGCCGATCCCGGCGCCCATGCCAAGTTCCTCGGTGCCGGCTCCGACGAGGAGCTGCGGGGATTCTGGAAGTGGTACGAGGCGCTCGGGGAGGGCCAGCGGGCCCAGGTCGTCGGCCCGCTGCTGTACAAGCTGCGGGCCTTCCTGCTGCGACCCTTCGTGCGCGAGATCGTCGACGCGCCGGTGTCCAGCGTGGACATGGGCCGCCTGCTCGACGGCGGCCTGCTGCTGGTGCGAGTGCCCAAGGGCCTGTTGGGCGAGGACACCGCCCGCCTCCTCGGCAGCTTCGTGGTGGCCAAGGTGTGGCAGGCCGCCACCGGCCGGGCCGCCCTCGGCCAGGACGCCCGGGTCGACGCCAGCTTGTACGTGGACGAGTGCCAGAACTTCTTGACCCTGCCCCGCAGCTTCGACGAGATCCTGGCCGAGGCCCGGGGCTACCGCCTCTCGCTGGTGCTGGCCCACCAGCACCTGGGCCAGCTCCCCCGGGAGCTGCGTGACGCGGTGTCGGCCAATGCCCGCAACAAGGTGTTCTTCACGATGTCCCCCGAGGACGCCTTCGTCCTCGCCCGCCACACCAACCCCCAGCTGACCGAGCACGACCTGGCCAACCTCGACGCCTACCAGGCCGCGGCCCGCCTTGTCGTCGCCGGCCAGGACCAGCCCGCCTTCACCCTGCGCACCCGGCCCGTTCCCGCGGCGGTGCCTCGGCCGTGAGCGCCGAGACGACCCCCGAGCGACCAGGGGCGAACCCGGGGTCGAAACCGGGTCCGAACCCGTCGGCGAAGCGAACGGCCCCGCTCCCTGCCGGTTCCGGGCGCGTCTCGCCCGGTCAGGTGGCGTCCAACCCCCCGAACCGCCAAAGCCGACTCCGGAAGGGGCCAAGCCCCCTTCCGTCCCGGTCCCGCTCGGTGGCCGACGAGCAGCGCTTAGCGCTTGCTCGCCGCCTCACCGACCGCGACCGGCGAATCGTGCGGGCGGTCGCCCGCTTCCGGGTGCTGACCTCGGACCAGCTCACCGAGGTGTTCTTCTCGAGCCAGAAGTCGGCCCTGGCCCGGCTCCTGAGCCTGCACCGCCTCGGCGTGCTCGACCGCTTCCAGCCCCATCGGCCCTCTTGGGGCAGCTACCCCTACCATTACGTGCTCGGCCCCCTCGGCGCCGCCGTCCTGGCCGCCGAAGCGGGCGACGACCCCGACCGGCCCGCCCGGCGCTGGAGGCCGGAGCGCACCCTCGCCCTCGGCCACACCCAGCGCCTGGCCCACCTGGTGGGCGTCAACGCCTTCTACGCCTCCCTGGTCGGCCACGCCCGCCGATATCAGTCGGCGCGCCTGGCGTCGTGGCTGACCGAGGCCGAGTGCGCCCGGTGGAGCGAGGGGATCGTGCGCCCCGACGCCTTCGGTGAGTGGCACGAGGACGGCGCGGCGGTGGAGTTCTTCTTGGAGTACGACCGGGGCACCGAGACCCTCGCCCGCCTGGTCGACAAGCTGGGCGGCTACGAGCGCTTCGAGGCCGAGCGTGGCGCCTCGTCGTGGGTGGCGTTCGCCTTCGGTTCCCCCCGCCGTGAGGCCACCGCCCGGCGCGCCCTGGCCGCCGCCACCGTCCCCGCCGCCACCGCCGCCCTGGGCGGCCCCCTGCGACCCCCTGACGCCCTATGGCTGCCCGTGGCGGGCCATGGCCGCCGGCTGCGCCTGGCCGCCCTGGGCGCCGCACCCAAGCCGACCGAAGCGCTGCGGCGCGCCGCCACCGGCGGCCCCCGCGCCTGGCGCTTCGAACGATCCCGACCCGACGACGAGGAGGCGCCTATCGAGACACCGTGACCCCCGGGCGGACGAGCTGGCCCGGCTCCCACACCACCGCCATGGCCCGGCGCGCCACACCGGCCCGACGACACCTCGAACACGACCCCTGCCCCGCCACTCCGCACCTCGCTCGGCGGCGAGGCCGACTGAGAGAAGGCATCACGGCACGACCATGTACGTCGCGAAAAGCCAGGCAAGCGGCGACCCGCGCCACGCATCGACCGTGCCCGTCCTGCCCGCCTCAACGTCGGCATCGCGCCATCGCCCGGGCGCGAGGAGGCACCGCCGGAGGCGTCAGCGAGGAACCGAAGGGCCACCCGTTGCGTGCCCACTCCCTGGCGGCCGAGGGCGGCCAAAGCCAGCCACAGCCGCCCGAGCGGCGTGGAGGCTCGCCAGGAGCCGACTCCGAAGCGGACCGGGAGTCGTGCGCGAAGAAGGGCAACCCGACTCCGTGCGACACCACGACGACCAGCAGTTGGGGCATGCGCCCCTTGCTGTGCGCCGAGGGTCCCGACGCCACCCGGCCGTCGGGCCCACCAACCGTCGAGGCCGACGCCTCGCCGGTTGACCAACCCGACAGCCGCCAACGGCGGCGCTGACCCACGCAAGGAGGAAGCCACCCATGGCTTCACGCACGACAACCATGAAGACCGCCGGCGCCCCCAAGGCACCGGCGCCTACCAAGCGCACCAGCGCGACGACCGACGCCCGCCCGCCCGCCCTCCGGCGGCGAGCCACCACCAAGGCGGCCAACGGCATCGCCGCCAAGGCGTCGAGCGCCCCTGCGGCCACCGACGCCGCCCGCAACAAGTCCGGCAAGACCAAGCTGGGCAAGGGCGGCTTGGAGGCTCAGGTCCTCGACCACATGGCGGCCCACCCGAAGTCCGAGTTCACCCCGACCGACCTGGCCCGGGTGCTCGACCGCTCCGGGGGTGCCATCGCCAACGCCCTGGCCAAGTTCGCCACCCAGGGCAAGGTCGTCCAGACCAGCGAGCGGCCCCGTCGCTATCGCCTCGCAGGTGCCAAGGCCCGGCGGGCCAGCACCAAGCGCTGAGCCCACCGTCAGCCGAAAGCGGCCTGGCCGGAGGGGTTCGTCCTCCGGCCAGGCCATCACCACAGGAGAGACCTCCCATGGAGCAGAACGACAACCTATCCAGGGCGCCCGCGCCCGCGAGCATCACCGCCGTGTCGCACTGGCACGCCGGCTACAACCAGCCCGGCTACCTCCCCGAGGCCACCCCGGGCGTCTACGCCAGCTTCGAGGCAGCCCGCCAGGCCCTGGCCGAGGACATGGATCTCCACGTCCGAAGCGAGCAGAGCTGGGCCGACGAGCACGACTGCGACGACATCCCCTGCCCCACCTACGGGGACGGATGCCACTGGCAACAAGCAGGCAGCATCGGAGCCGAACGCGACGACCTCCTCGCCACCGAAGGCACCGAGTGGTCCGGCTCGGCCGCCGGGCTGGCGTACTGGGTCACCTCCTGCGAGGAGGCCCCCTGCGTCGAGGAACTGGTCGCCCGCATCGCCCTTGAGTTCAGCGAGGACGAGTCATGCGCCCTGCACGCCCTGGCCGTGTCCGGGGCGGTGGTACCGGGCGCGGCACCAGAGGCCGACGAGCACCGCCAGGCGGCAACCGCCGCCGACCAGTCGGACCTGGAGCTCCTCTGCGCCTACATCGCGGCGGTGGGCGAACGAGGCGAAGTGCCGGACTGGCCGAAGCAGTAGATCAGCGCAGCTCGCCCGGCCGGTCTCCGGTCGGGCGGGCTGCTCCTCCGCGACAGGATGGTGGTCCACTCCGAAGATGACGGCGCGCAATGATGGAGAGGTGCAGGGGCTCCGCGAGCACAGGGCGGCACGGTGGTGGCTGGTTACGTTCGTTGTCGTCGTGACGGCGATGCTCGTGCCGTCGGGCCGGGCGCTCGCGATCGACCAGGCGATGGAGCCCAACTCCATCCTCGCAGCCGAGTCCTTCGTCGGCGATCAGATGACCGCGCCCGAGGACGGCCGCCTCCGGGGCTACGGCTTCGCCGCAACCGTCACCAGCACCGGCACCGCCGATGGTGCCACTCGATTGCTGTCCACCTTTGGGCCCGCCGCAGGCCAGCGATTGGTGGCCTTTTCTCTTCGCTTCGACCTGCTGCGCGGCGACAACGACACCAGCCACCCCGTGCGGGCAACGCTGGTGGTCGACGGCAGGCGCAGCGCCCTTGACGATGGCGACTTCGTCAGCTCGGGAGAGCGGATGTACGCCGCCTCGGTCCCGAGGGCGACCACGCAGGTTGACCTGGAGATGTCGGCCGCCGGGCTGGCCCAGGCGTTCTCGCTGACCGAGGGCCACCGGGTGGGCGACCAGCCAGTCGTCCTCTACCGCGACCCGGCGGGGCCCGATGTCATCAGCGACGTGAACGACGAGCGCACCCTGTCGGCGACCAGCGCGACGGACGGCGCCAAGGGGGCGGTGTCGATCGCCCTAAATGGAGCCCGCCTGTCGTACTTCTCGCCGGGTGAGCCCATCACCACGGCGGGTTCGCCGAGCCGGGCATTCCTCATTGTGGAGGGAATAGGCGACGGCGTACAGCCCCCGTACGGAAGTGCCGACTACGGCCGCTACTTCTCCGGCTTGGCCGCACTCCCCGGTGGTGCGGTCAAGGCCCGTCTGCCTGACGGCAGTGAGGTCGAGGCCCGTCACGCCGGTTCCGACGAGGGTCTTCTCGGAGGCTGGTATTACTTCAGCGTCCCGGCCGATCTGGCCAGCGTGCGCATCACCATCGAGCCCGGCACCGTCGACGGATCGCAATACCGCGGCTTCGTCGGACAACCGGCGAGGATCACAATTGACGGAGAGGCCAGCTTCGATATGCCCTTCGGGGCGCCCGCCGCGCCGTCGCCCTCTCGTGTGACAGCGGCCCCCGCCAGCCCCGTTGAACGCCAGCCCGAGAACCTGATCAGTCAGGAGGAGGGGTCGTGGCCTATGGCCCCCCTGCTCGCGGGGTTAACTGCGGCACTGCTCGTGGCCGGGATGGTCGGTGTTCGCCAGAAGCGCCGAGCGGGAGGCTTGCCAGGGGTCCTGGGACCGACGCTCCACTCGGCCAAGGGCGAAGACGCTACCGCCCGTGCCCGCGCCGAGGCTGCAAAGCCGGAGCGCGTTCTCGATATCGCGGGAACCGAGATCGCTCTCGAAGGCCCCGGTGCGGAGGGCGCCGCCAGGGCCGCCATCGTCGAGGCGCTCGTTCACGAAGGCGGGCCTCTTGCCGTCGTGGTGCTGGCGACGGGCCGGACAGCGAACCTGCTTCCCGCCGCGACCGACCATCACGCGCTGCGTCTCGCTAAGGACGAGGAGGGGGTGCTGCGCGAGCTAGAGGTGGTGAATCTTCAGCAGTGCCGGTTGACACTGGAAACCGAGGAAGCGGGCGAGCAACCCCCCAGCGGGCCGGCGGACGTGCTTGTGGTGGCCCCCGGTCCGCTTGAGCCGAGGGTCCGCCTGCGCCTCGACTCGCTCAACTCCGCTGCCCCGAGACGAAGCGGCGGTGCCGTGATCTGCCTTGGGGGCGACCATTACCCCCTTCTCGTCGTCGACGAGAGGGGTGGTATCTCCGCCTCTGGTGAACACGGAGCCTTACGCTGCGTGCCGGTCATGACGGCGGCGGAGGCAGCGGCCGCTCTGGCCGGCCCCACCGTTTCTCCACCCGGCCTGTCCGACGTTGCTGCCGGACAACCTGCAGACGCTGCCGAGGCCGCGACACGCCAGAGATCGGCCGTGATTTCGGTACGGCTCCTTGGTCCCTACCGCATCACCGTCGGCGATAGCGAGGTGGCGTCGGGGCTGCGCGCAAAGGCGCGGGAGCTGCTCGCCTACCTTGCGGTCAATCGAGAGGGTGTCACGATGGACGCCGCTATAGAGGCGCTTTGGCGCGGAGCGGACCCTGACAAGAGTCCCTCGTACTTCCGGACCGTCGTCGCCAACCTGCGAACCACGCTACGAACCGCAGCCGGGCTAGACCAAGCGAGGGCAGTTGTCGAGCGCGTTGGGCCGCGCTACCGCCTCGACCCGGGCCTTGTCGTCGTCGATCTGTGGCAGTTCCTTGACGGGGTCGCGGGACCCACCAGGGACGGCATCCACCCGTCCGACCGAGAGGTCGCTGCTGACGTCTACGGCGGTGAGTTCGCCGCCGGAGAGGACTTCCCTTGGGCCGAGCCTATTCGGGAGCAACTTCGGCGCAAGGCGATCGAAAACCTCACAGCACTCGCGGAGTCACGACGGGCGACGGGTGATTTCGACGGCGCTCTCCGAGCGACGGAGCGGGCGATCGAGTTCGATCCCTACGGAGAGGAGCTCTACCGCATGGTCATCGATCTAGAAATGTCCCTCGGCCGACGGGACGCAGCCAGCCGAACACTCCGGCTTCTGGAGCAGCGCCTTGCTGACCTTGACTTGCGTCCGCAAGAAGCTACGCGCCGACTGCTCTCCCAAGACTTCCCATGAAGTTCGCCGGCATCCGTAGACCTGCGTGCACGGGTCTGAGCGAGCTGCTTGCTGGGTCAGTCTCGGCTGGCTGCGCGGAGATTTCTGGCTCTCCTGACGCTTCCGTGGGGGCTGAGGAGGTCCATCCGCGGCCGCATCCCGCCGCCATGGTGCCGTGGGCTCGCCAAGCAGCCGGACCCGTTAGCGCCGACATCGATCTTCGTGTGGATCGGCTCGGGCTGCACCGGATCGGGATCGACGAGATCTCCTACAAGCGAGGGCACCGTCGGCCGCGCAAACGCGGGTGACCCCGGTGGGTAGTTCAGAGAGGACCCGAGGCCCGGTGGCATGACGGCGAAGGAGGGGATCGGCTGTGCAGCCCGCAGTCAGCCGCTTCGCTGTGCTACCAGAGCGGCGATCCTCGTTGCGGCATCGTCTGGGGCCTCATGCTCCCACACCCGGATAGCGAGCCAACCCGCCTCTTCGAGGCGTCGGCTTGTATCAAGGTCACGCCTGCGGTTCCGTTCGATCTTCGCAGGCCAGTACCAGGCGCTTGCAGACGGTACGTGGCCGTGATGAGGGCACCCGTGCCAGAAGCAGCCGTCGACGAAGACGGCGACGCGCGCACGGCCGAATACGACATCAGCGGTCCTACGAAGGGTCGGCAGGGGTTGGCGATGCACCCGGTACCGCAACCCGAGTCGGTGAAGCGCCCTCCTTACTGCAAGCTCGACGGTCGTGTCCTTCGACCGTTGCTTCTGCATCTTCCGGCGGATGGCCGGAGTCGGGGCGAACACGCCCTCCACCGACCTCAGCTCACTGCTCCCTGGAATCGAAGTGCACGCGCGAGCGAGCGGCCAACGGCAGCGGCTAATGGCGGGGGAACCGCGTTGCCGACCTGGCGGAACTGCGAGGTGCTCCGGCCGGCAAAGGCCATCCCGCACGGGAAGCCCTGGATGCGTGCCGCTTCCTGGAGGGTGATGCGCCTGGCGCCATCGACCGTGCCCCGACGTGGGCGGCGACCAGCCTTCAGATGCGCGTGATAGTCGGGGACGACGCCTGCCGTGTCGACCCAGGGGATCTTGTTACCGCCCGACGCAAGGA
>JBKHXC010000142.1:0-2495 GCA_046566225.1 Acidimicrobiia bacterium | reverse complement strand
GCGGCCCAGCCGGTGCAGGCCGGCGGCGAGCAGGCCGCACAACCCCAGGTCGACGACCGCAGCCGCCGCCTGCCACGGCCGCTCCCCCGCCGCGCCCCCGGTGACCACACGGACGGCCACGAACCACGCCTGGGCCAGCGGCGGGTAGATGGTGCGGACCGCTGGCCGGTTGATGCGGGTGGCGTCGCTCTCGGCCAGGTCGGGGAACAGCCAACGCTCGCGCAGCGGCGCCAGCTCGGGGTCGAGGGGCGGCCGTTCGTAGGGGTCGACGCCCGACAGCTGGACCTTGGCGTCCCAGGCGTAGCGGTACAGGTCGTCGGACATGTTGGGCGGGGCGGTGAGGGCGGCGGCCCGGATGGCCACGGCACCCACGGCGCAGGCCACCAGCGCCCACCGGCGAGGCAGCCGGCTGACCAGCAGGGCGCCGGCCACCCAGACGGGGAGCCAGGCGACCAGGAGGCCGACGAGCGTCGGGCGCCCGTCGCCCCGGTCGAAGACGCTGCGGTGGGCGGCCGCAGCCGACAGCACCGTTCCCGCCACCGTGAAGGCCGCTGCTCCCCCAGCCGTCGACCACAGCTCGAGCCGCCCCGAGCCGGAGGAGCGGCGAGGGCTCACGATCCCGAGGCGGAGGGCACCCCGGCCAGCTCGGCCAGGCCCTCGTCCAGGCCCACCGCGGCCTGGAAGCCGAGGACGTCGGTGGCGGCCGCCGGGTCGGCGACGACGTGACGGACGTCACCGGGGCGCCAGCGGCCGGTGACGACCGGCGCCGGCCCCTGCACGACCCGGCTGAGGGTCTCGGCCACCTCGAGGATGGTGACCGCTCGGCCGCTGCACACGTTGAGCGGCACCAGCTGGCCGGGCGGCGCCGCGTCCGGGGCGCCGAGGGCCAGGAGGTTGGCGGCGGCCACGTCGGCCACGTGGACGAAGTCACGGGTCTGGCCGCCGTCCTCGAACACCGTGGGCGCCTCGCCCCGCAGCAGCGACGAGAGGAACAGGGCGGCGACGCCGGCGGACGGGGTGTCACGGGGCAACCCGGGGCCGTACACGTTGTGGTAGCGCAGGGCCACCACCGAGGCGCCCACCTCCCGGGCCCACGCCGAGGTGAGGTGCTCCTGGGCCGCCTTGGTGGCGGCGTAGCCCGAGCGGGGGTCGAAGGGCGCCGACTCGGGCACCCGCTCCCACGCCATCGGGCTGGCGCACGCCGGGCACGGCACCTCGAACCGCCCGGCGTCGAGGTCGTCCGGCCGGCGGCCCGCCGGCCGCGTCTCGCCGTGCTGGGGGCAGCGGTAGCGGCCCTCGCCGTAGACCACCATCGACGAGGCCAGGACCAGCCGGCCGGAGAAGCCGCTGGCCCACAGGGCGCTGAGCAGCCGGGCCGTGCCCAGGTCGTTGTCGGCGGCGTAGAGCGGGAGGTCGGACGGGTCCTTGCCCAGCCCCACCCGGGCCGCCTGGTGGCTGACGACGTCGACGCCCCGCACGGCGGCGGCGCACACGGCCGGGTCGGCCAAATCGCCGTGCACCAGCTCGGCCCTGGCGTCGACGCCGGCCGCCTCCCGGTCGAGCACCACCACCTCGTCACCCCGGTCGCACAGGCGGGCCACCAGCTCGCGGCCGATGAACCCGGCGCCTCCGGTGACCAGCACCCGCGTCACGTCAACCGACCCGGATCGGCGCGCCCGCGGGTGACACCGGGCAGTCGCTGGCGACCGCGTGGGTCGTCGACGTGACCCGGCGAGGCGTCTGCCCGGTCACGCCGCTGCGCCCCCGGCCAGGGGCAACGAGACCGTGAAGCGGCAGCCGGCGCCGGCGTTGGCGACGGCGATGGTCCCGTGGTGGGCCTCGACGAGCCCCTTGGCGATGGCCAGCCCCAGCCCGGCGCGGCCGTCGCCGGGGGTGCGGGCCTCGTCGCCCCGGTAGGCGAGGTCGAAGACCCGGTCGAGGTCGTGCTCGGCCAGCCCGCCGCATGCGTCGGCCACCACCACCACCGCGCTGGTGCCGTCGAGGCCGGCGACGACCTCGACCCGGCCGCCGGCGGGGGTGTGGCGGATGGCGTTGTCGAGCAGGTTCCGCACGACCCTGGCCATCTCCGGGGTCGACAGCTCGACCAGCGGTGACGGCTCGTCGGCCCGGCCCTCGAGGACGACCCCCCTGGCCGCCGCAGCCACGGAGGCGCCGGCCACGGCGTCGCCCACCACGTCGACCAGCGGCACCCGCTCGGGCGTGAGCGTGACGGCACCGGCGTGGATCCGGCTGAGCTCGAACAGGTCGTCGACCAGCCCCGCCAGCCGGTCGGCCTCCTGACGGATGGTGCGGTGGTAGCGGGCCACGGTCACGGCGTCCTGGACCACCCCGTCCTCCAGCGCCTCGCTCATGGCCCGGATCCCGGCCAGCGGGGTGCGCAGGTCGTGGCTGACCCACGCCACCAGCTCGCGCCGGCTCCTGTCCATCGCCGCCTCCCGCTCCGCCGCCTCGACGAGGCGATCGCTGGCGTCCTC
>JBKHXC010000141.1:0-3881 GCA_046566225.1 Acidimicrobiia bacterium | reverse complement strand
GGGCGCCGAAGTCCCAGGGGATGCCGTAGCCGACGGTGTCGGGGATGTTCAGGGTGGTGGCGCCGGCGTCGACCGCCGCCTGGAGGACCTCCATCATGAAGTCGAGCGGCGTACGGGTGGCGTCCTGGGGGCTGAACTCCACGTCGTCGGTGTGCTCGCGGGCCCGGGCGACGCCGGAGCGGGTCTCGGCCACCACCTGGGCCGGCGTCATCTTCAGCATGTGCTCCATGTGGTTGGGGCTGGTGGAGATGAACACGTGGATGCGGGCACGCTCGGCGTGGCGCAGCGCCTGCCAGCAGCGGTCGACGTCGCTGCGGTGGGTGCGGGAGAGGGCGGCGATGACCGGGCCCTGCACCTTCCCGGCGATCGCCTCGACGGCCTCGAAGTCGCCCTGGCTGGCGACCGGGAAGCCGGCCTCGACGTAGTCGACGTTCAGCCGGGCCAGCTGCTCGGCGATCTCCAGCTTCTCCGCCACGTCGAGCGAGATGCCCGGCGACTGCTCGCCGTCGCGCAGGGTGGTGTCGAAGATGATCACTCGCTCGGCCATCGGGTGTTCCTTTCAGCGGAGGTGGTTCTCGGGAAACAAAAAACCCCCTGGCCCGGAGGCGCAGGAGGCGAGGCGAGCCCCGGGAGGGAGCTCGCTTCTAGGTAAGGAGGAGGGTGCAGAAGCTGGCGCGGTGCCGACGCATCACGGGCCATGGTCGCAAACCGCGGCCCCGGCGTCAAGGTACGGTGTCGCCCATGGTGCGCCGGTCCTTCCGCGTCGGGCTACGGGTCGGCCTGCTGGTCGGCCTCCTGGCCGCGGTGGTGAAGATCGTGCTCGTCCGGCGGTCGTCCCGTGACGAGGCGCCGCCCGACGTGCCTTCCTGGCCCCCGGTGTCGCCCGAGCCGGTGGCGGTCGAGGAGCCGGCGCCCACCGTCGCCGACGACATCCCTCCCGTGACCAAGGCGGCGACGGCGACCGTCGAGGCGCCCCCCGCCCCCGTGTCGCCGGCGCCCGAACCCCCGACCGAGCCCGTCCCCCCGCCCGAGCCCGGGCCCCCCGCCGAGCCCGGGCCCCCCGCCGAGCCCGTGCCCCCGACCGAGCCCGGGCCCCCCGCCGAGCCCGGGCCCCCCGCCGAGCCCGTGCCCCCCGCCGAGCCCGTGCCCCCGACCGAGCCCGTGCCCCCGACCGAGCCCGCCCCGCGGGTCCGGCGGGTGCGCAAGTCGGGCGCCCGGAAGAAGCAGGTGCCGCCCATGCCGGCGGCGCCCACGGCCGGCGACGCCTCCGGCTCGGCGCCCTCGCCCCCCGCCGCCCGGCGGGCCCGCAAGGCGGGAACGGGACGGGTACGGGCGGCGCCGTGGGTCCAGGCGGAGGGCACCGAGTGCCCGGCCACCCATCCGGTGAAGGCCAAGCTGTCCAGCATGCTGTACCACCTGCCGGGGATGGCGGCGTACAAGCGCACCCGCCCGGACCGGTGCTACCTGGACGCCGGGTCGGCCGAGGCCGACGGCTTCATCCGGGCCAAGCGCTAGAGCTTCGACCTCATTCGTTCGCTTCGCTCACTCCATTCGGTGGAGTCGGGTCGTGCTCCGGCGGGCGAGCGGGGCTCGCGCCGCCTCCGCCCTGTCCTTCCTCGGTGCCCGCAGCCGTAGAGGCCGCCTGCGGCGGCGGGAGCGGCCACCGGCCTTGCCGGCTGCGAGCGCGGCGAAGGTCTGTGGTCAGGACACCAGCGAGCGGCCGGGCGCCGGGGGGTCCCTCCTACAGGGACACGGTGTGGACGTCGAGGATGCCGGGCGACGAGCGCAACCGCTCCAGCACGTCGTCGGGCACGGCGGTGTCGGTGGCCAGCACCATCAGGGCCGTGTCGCCGGCGGGCGAGCGCCCGAGCGCCATGTCGGCCAGGTTCACGCCGGCGTCGGCCACCGCGCCGGTGACCAGGGCCGCCATGCCGATGCGGTCGTCGTTGCGCACGACCAGCATGTTGCGCGCCGGGGGGACGTCCACCGGGTGGTCGTCCACCATCACGATCCGGGGCTCGAAGCGGACCCCGGTGAGGGTGCCGCCCACCGAGTGGTGCCCGCCCCGCAGCACGATCAGGTTGACGTGGTCGTGGGCCACCGAGGTCCGCGACTCCTTCCACTCCAGCCCCCGCTCGGCCGCCAGCTGGGGCGCGTTGACGTACGACACCGGGTCCAGGTTGGCCCCCGCCGACAGCAGGCCCTTCAGGACCGACAGGGTGAGCAGGCTGGTGTCGTAGTCGGCCAGGGCGCCCTGGTACTCCACCTCCAGCAGGGGCGGGGTCCCCTCGTTGAGCCCGCCGAAGATGCAGCCCAGCCGCTCGGCCAGGGGGAGGAACGGGCGGACCGTCTCCGACGCCTCGGCCGCGCTGACGTTGACCGCGTAGGGCACGAAGTCGCCGGCCAGGGCCAGCAGGACCTGCTCGGCGATGGTGACGCCCGCCTTGTCCTGGGCCTCGGCCGTGCTGGCGCCGAGGTGGGGCGTGACGACGACGGCGTCCAGCCCGAACAGCGGCGACTCGGTGGTGGGCTCCTTGGCGAACACGTCGAGGCCGGCGCTGGCCACGACGCCCGACCGCACGGCGTCGGCCAGCGCCTGCTCGTCGACGATGCCCCCCCGGGCCGTGTTGACGATGCGCAGCCCGGGCCGCGCCCTGGCCAGGAGGTCGGCGCCGACCAGGCCCATGGTCTCGGGCGTCTTGGAGACGTGGATGGTGAGGAAGTCGACCTGCGCCACCAGGTCCTCCAGGGAGGCGGCCAGCTCGATGCCGAGCTGGCGGGCCCGGTCGGGGGACACGAAGGGGTCGAAGGCCATGAGCCGCATGCCGAACGCCAGGGCCCGCTGGGCGACGAGGGTCCCGATCCGCCCCAGGCCCACCACGCCGAGCGTCTTGCCGTGCAGCTCCACGCCCTCCCAGCGCGACCGCTCCCACCGGCCGGCCTTGAGGGCGGCGTGGGCCTGGGGGATGTTGCGGGCCTGGGCCAGCAGCAGGGCGATGGTGTGCTCGGCGGCCGAGAGGATGTTGGACTGCGGGGCGTTGACGACCATGATCCCCCGGCGGGTGGCGGCCGGGACGTCCACGTTGTCGAGGCCGATGCCGGCCCGCCCCACCACGACCAGGTCGGTGCCCGCCTCCAGCACGTCGGCCGTCACCTGGGTGGCCGAGCGGATCACCAGCGCCTGGGCGCCGCGCACCGCCTCCACCAGCCCGTCCGGGCCCAGGTCCAGCCGGACCTCGACGTCGTGGCCGGCCCGCGCCATCGCATCGAGGCCACGCGGGGCGAGCTGCTCGGTGACCAGGATGCGCGCCATCATCGAACTCCGGCTTCGGGGGACTGGTTGCGGTAGAGCTCGACGAACTCGCTGAGCGTCGCCCCCTCCACCTCGCCGCACAGTAGGCGCCGGCCCCACGACGTGGCCGCCACCTTCACGTCGAGCGACGGGTGGGGCACGACGATGACGTCCTCGGCGTGCTCGTCGAACACGGCGCGCACGTCGTTCAGCTCGGCCTCGCTCAGGTCGGGGCGGTGCCAGACCACCACCAGGCCGTGCTCGAGGGAGTGGACCAGCCGGGCGTCGGGCGGCGCGTTCTGGGCGGTGTAGACGCCGGCCGGCGCCGGGGACGGGTCGTGGTCGCCCCCGGCGGGCGGGTCCACCTCGTAGCTGGGCGGCGGCACGTGGTCGTTGGCCGTGAGCCGGTCCGCCCGGGTGTCGTAGTCGCACGAACCCGCCGTCAGCCGCTCCTGGTCCCGCCGCTCGGCCCGGCGGTCGGCGAACACCAGGGCGGCGACCAGGCCCACGACGACCACCACGGCGCCCACGACGCCGGCCCGCACCAGCCGGGACTTGCGCCGGCGGGCCCGGCGGGCCGCCTCGAAGC
>JBKHXC010000140.1:0-4283 GCA_046566225.1 Acidimicrobiia bacterium | reverse complement strand
CCGGCGAGCACCAGGGCGAGGCCGATGGCGACCAGCCGGGCGAGGTCGCGGCCGGTCACCGCGAGTGCCCCGCTCCGGGCGCCACCACCGCGCCCCGACGGTGCGCCGGCGGCCCCCGCCCCCGGCGCCGCAGTGGCCCCCGTGCCGAGGACGCCCACGTCCCCGGCCACCGGCGCCGGCACCGGCGCCTCGATCGACACCTCCCCCGCCGGGCGGTCCCCGCCGGCGCCCGGGGCGCCCGCCGGGCCGGCGGCGACGCCGGTGCCCGCCGAGGTGGTCGCGCAGGACCGGGCCCTGGGCGCCGGACCGCCAACGCTCACCTCGAGGATCCTGCGGTCGGTCAGCTTCGTCCCCGACGCCGCCGTCATCGTCACGGCCAGGCAGTAGGAGCCGCCGGCACCGAAGGCCCAGTTGCCGTGGGCGTGGGTGTTGTGCGGGACGGTGGTGGCCTGGGGGAAGGGCCGGGACCCGTCGAAGAGGACCCGGGGCGTGCCGAAGGGGTCCAGGAAGAACAGGGAGAACGAGCCCGGAGCGCCGATCGGCTCCATGGTCCAGGTGACCGGACCGGCAACGGCGGTGGTGACCGAGACGTCCTGGGTGTTCCAGCCCGGCCACAGCACGCCGGGCCGTTCCGTCTGCGGCAGCATCCACAGGCCGGCGCCGGCGGGCCCGAGGAACGAGAACGCGTTCCCGGGAGGGACGGCGATCCGGGCCTGGTCCACCACGTGGAGGACCACGTCCTCCAGGTCGCGCCACACCGGAGGCGGAGTGCGGTCGTCGCGGACCTGGAGCCGCCACGCCCCGTCGATCAGCCGGGGCCCGATGTCGACGTGGCCGGAGGAGACGACGACCGCCGACCGGTTCGTCGCCGCCCGGAACCCGGTGGCCGCCGTGGGGGGCATGGCCCGCTCCTCGCCGGGCGGGGCGCCGAGCGGCGCGGCTGCGGCCCCCGAGCCGCCCACCGGCACGGGGGGCGGGTCGGTGGCGGCGGCCCGGTGGTCGCCGGCGGCGGGCACGTCCACCCGGGCCCCCGCCCGTCCGGCGGAGACGCCTCCACCGGCGAGCGTCACCTCGGCCTCCAGGGTCAGCCGGTAGGTGCCGGGGGCGTCGAAGGCCCAGACCAGCGGCCCGGCCGGTCGGCCGGCCGCCACCCGGGTCGATCGGGCCGCCGCCACGCCGCTGCCGAGCAGCGGCGTCGGGACCCCCGTCGGTGACAGGGCGTAGGCCCAGAAGGTGCCCGGCCCGGCCGCCTCGACCAGGGTGAGCGTGAGGTCGCGGGCACCCACCCGGGCCGCCGGTACGCCCGTCGCGTCCAACGTCGCCAGCGCGCCCTCCGGCCCGCTCAGGATCCAGAGGGGGCGCCCGGGGGGGCCGAGGAACTCGAACCCGGGGGCGGGTGGCACGGCGCCCGCCGATCCGGCGTCGACCGTCATCGCCACCGGCGCGCCGTCGCCGCCGCCGGCGCCGCGGATGCGCAGCTGCAGGCGGTCGGCGCCGTCGAGGGCGGCGGCGACGAGGGGCACCGGCCCGTGCCCGGCGGGAGCGCCGCCCGTCGCCGGTCCCGCCGCAGCCACCGCGGCCGTCGCCGGTCCCGCCGCCACCGCGGCCACCAGGCCCAGGGCCAGGGTCCCGGCGACGGCGCTCACCTCGTCTCCTCGAGGGCGGGCTCGCCGGCGGGAACCGGCGGCCGGGGCGACGCCGGGGCGCCGGGTGGTGAGGGCCGGCGCCGGGCGGCACGCACGCCCGCCGTCGCCGACGCCGCGGCGAGGAGCGCCAGCACGCTCCAGGGCACGGCCCGGGCATGGGCACCGGCCTCCGCCGGCGCGGGGGGCGGATCGAGGAACTGGCCTCCCGGGGCCGCCGGCTCCACCCGGGCCCCGGCGGCCACGCGCACGGTTGCCGGGACGGCTCGCACCGTCGCCGACGCGCGGAAGGACTGGCCGGGGAGGAGCTCGGGCACCGCCCCGCCCTCGGCGCGCCGTGCGAGGACCCCGAGGGGGCCTGCGGCATGCACCTGGGCCTGCCCGCCGAGGATGACGTTGCCCGTGTTGGTCACGGTGTAGCGGACCACGGCCCGGCCGTCGAGGGGGTTGAGGCCGCCGCGGTAGGAGACGTGGAGGCCCTCCACCGCCAGGGACGGCCGCAGCTCGCCCGCCACGCGCACGTGCACGCGCCCGCCGACCCGCCGGTCGACGGCGACGCCGACCCCGCCGGTGCCCGGCGTGAGCAGGGAGGCGACGATTCCGGCGGCGTGGTCGCCGGGCGTGGCCGAGCCGGGCACGGAGAGCCGGAAGGGCACGATGACCCGGGACCGGCCCGGCACGGTGACCTCGCGGGTCGCCAACGCCACCCAGGCGCCGGCGCCGGTCGGCGCCTGGTCGGCCGCCCGCAGGGCGAACGCGCCCTCGGTCGTGTTGAACGCGTCGCTCGCGTAGACCGCCAGGTCGATGGGCTGCTCGGAGAAGTTGGAGACGGCGACGAAGTCGTCGACCCGGCCCCCGGGGTCGACGCTGTACACGAACGCGGCGCGGGCGTCGGGCCCCTCCGGCGTGGCGGGCGAGACACCCCAGGTGACCGGGCCCTCGCGCTCCACCGGCTGGGCGCCGGCGTCGTCCCCCGTGCCGGCGAAGGCGCCGGACAGCACCGCGGTCGCGGCCGTGGCGAGGGCGCCGGCGGCCCGCCGCCCGTACCCGCGGGCACGACCGCCGCTGCCGCCGCCGAGGGCGGGGCCCGTCCTCGCCGGAGGGGCTTCCCGGATCGCCAGGCGTCGTCGCAGCACCGTTCAGACGACCGTGAGGGTCATGGTGGACCGGTAGGTCCCCTCAGCGGTCTCGGTGGGCAGCTCCAGCACGAGCCCGGCACCGAGCCGGGCCGTCCCGCGGCCGCTGCCGGCGGCCGCCGAGCCGAGCACCGCCGCCGACCCCAGGCCCGGCCCCGACGACAACCGGGTCGCCACCACCGGCCCCGCCACCACGCCCTGGCCGGTCGCCTGGCCCAGCACCACCGGCGCCCAACCGAGGTGCCCGCCCTCGAAGCGGCGGTCCGGCTCCGGGCCCTCGTCCACGAAGTCCGCCACCTGCGCGGAGGCCGACCATCCGGGAGCGCCCGCCCGGGTGTCGACGACGGTCACCGGCCGCAGGTCGCCTCCCGTGGTGAGCCGGTCGGCGGCGGCGTCGAGCTGCACGGCGGGCAGGGTGACCGTACGGTCGAGGGGGTCGACGCTCAGGGCCAGCGCACCCTCGTCCGGTGCGACGGTCGCCACGATGAGCTGCGCCGCGGTGCCGGGAGCCGGGGCGCCCGGCCCGGGGCCGGGGGCGGGAGCGGCGACGTGCAGGGTGACGGGCGCCGACTCGGTGACGGCCTCGCCGCCCCGGGAGGCCCTGGCGCGGTACTGGCACCCGTCGAGCGCCTCGGCGGCGACGAAGGCGTAGGTCGGCGCCGTGGCGCCGGGGATGGCGGCGAAGTCGGCGGCACCCGGGCACCGGGAGAGCCACTGGTGGTCGGGCAGCGATCCGGCCGGCGCCTGGACCGCGGTCAGCGACACGCTCGACCCGGCCGGGTAGGCCGCCGCCATGCCCTCGACGGTCACCGAGACCCGGGGGGCGGGGCCGGCCGCCGGCTCCCCGACCACGAACCGGTAGGGAACGGGCCCGGTGGACACCGAGCCGCCGCCCACCAGGGCGCCGGTGGCCCGGAAGGTCAGGGGGTAGGGGCCCTCGGGGCGAACGCCCAGTTCACGTGGACGTGGGAGGGGATGGCGACGGCCGTCGTGTCGGGCAGGCCGTCGTGGCTGCTCCACACGATCCGCGGGGTGCCGAACCCGTCGACGGTGAACATCGACACCGTGCCCCGGCCCTCCACCGCCACCAGCTCGAGGGTGACGCGGTCGTTCTCGAAGACCCCCGGGGGCAGCTTGTCGGCGGCGTAGCCCGGCCAGAGCAGGCCCGGGTCCTGGGTCTGGGGGAGGATCCAGACGGGGTCGCCGGCGCTCCCCAGGAAGGCGAAGGCCGGGTTGTCGGGCACCGACGTCTCCGCCCCGGGCAGCACCCGGCCGACGACCTCGGCCGGCGCGTGGTCCTGGCCCGTCGGCGCGTCGGTCACCCGCAGGCGGAGGTCGCCGCCCTCGTAGCGGACGTCGAGGAAGTCGAAGTGGCCGGACGACAGGACGGTCGCCTCGGCGGCCCCGGCGGCCGGCGCCAGGGCGGCGAGCAGCACCAGGACGGCGACGCCGCCCACCAGGCGGCATCGGGAGGGAACGGAGGTCATGCGACTCCTTCTCGGGA
>JBKHXC010000139.1:0-2528 GCA_046566225.1 Acidimicrobiia bacterium | reverse complement strand
GCACCGGGATGCGGATGGTGCGGGCCTGGTCGGCGATGGCCCGGGTGATGGCCTGGCGGATCCACCACGTGGCGTAGGTCGAGAACTTGAAGCCCTTGGTGTAGTCGAACTTGTCGACGGCCCGCATGAGGCCGAGGTTGCCCTCCTGGATGAGGTCGAGGAAGAGCATGCCCCGGTTGCGGTAGCGCTTGGCGATCGACACCACCAGGCGGAGGTTGGCGTTGATGAGCTGCTGGGTGGCGACGCGCCCGTCGCCCTCGGCCCGCTCCAGCGGCCGCAGCAGGTCGCTCGGCACCAGCGCCCGGGCGCCGTACTCCTCCTCCAGCTCGGCGATCTGGGCCGCGGCGTGGAGGCCCCGCTCGATGCGCTGGGCCAGGAACACCTCCTGGGCGGCGGTGAGGAGCGGGACCTTCCCGATCTCCTTGAGGTACATCCGCACCGGGTCCTCGCCCATCCCCACCTTCGGCTCGGGCTCGCCGAAGTCGGGCGGGAGGGACTCGGCCGGCGCCGGGCGCCCCCTGGGCGGCGACGGCGGCGGGGGCGCGGGCGCGGCCTCCGGCGCGGGGGGCGGCACCGGGACCTGGTCGGCGGTGGCGCCGGTGCCGCCGGCCGCGTCGGGGTCGACCAGGTCCGCCGGTCCCAGGTCGTCCTCCACCGGCGTCTCCGCGGCGGCGACGTCCTCGGCGTCGTCGTACACGATGCCCTCGGCCCGGACCCGTTCGACGACGGCGTCGATGAGCTCGGCGCTCAGCTCCACGCCGTCGAGCACGGTCATGAGGTCGTCGGCGTTGAGGCTGCCCGTCGCCCGCCCGGTGGCGAGCAACCGGGAGAAGGCCTCCTGGGGCACGCCCTCGGGCGCCCCGAACGTCATCCCGCCTCCTCGGACCAGCGCACCAGCCAATCTACCAACCGGTCGGCTGCGTCGGGATCGGGGAGATCCTCCACCGTCACCTTCAGCCATCCCACGGCGGCGGCCACGGCCAGGGCCTGCTCGGGGGCGACGCGGGCGTCCGCCTCCAGGCCGGCCACCGCCCGCCCCACCGCCCGCCGCAGGAGCTGGGAGAGGACGTCGTCGACGTCGGCGGTCGCCTCCTCCACCGCCAGGCGCTGGAGCAGGTCGGCGGTCTGGGGGTCGGCGGCGGCGATGGCGTCGTGGACCGTCGCCGCCCGGGTCACCGCCTCGAACACGACGCCGTTGTGCTCGTCGGAGAACAGCACCGGGTGCAGGCGGCCGACGACCTCGTCCCGCCGGTGCACGGCGAGACGCAGCGCCTCCAGCTCGGGCCCCCCCGGGTCGCGCCGGCTCGGGGGCGGCGGCGGACGGCGGACGGGGGCGGCGCGCCCGGCGCCGCGGCGGGCGAAGTCGCGCAGCCGCTCCGGGTCCACCCGGCAGTAGCCCGAGACGTCCATGAGGTACTGGTCGCGCACGAGCTCGTTGGGGTGCTCGGCGATGACGGCCATGGCGGCCTCGGTGGCCCGGGCCCGCCCGTCGGAGGTGTGCAGGTCGCCCTTGCCCAGCACCCGGTCCACCCGGAACCGCAGGAAGGGCTTGGCGTCGGCCACGGCGGCCCGCAGGCCGTCGGGGTCCCGGCCGGCCAGGTCGGCGGGATCGGAGCCCGCCGGGAGGGAGGCCACGAACAGGTCGACCTCGTACCGGCGCTCCCACTCGTAGAACCGCTCGGCCGCCGCCTGGCCGGCGGCGTCGGCGTCGTAGGCGAGCACGATGCGGCGGGCGAAGTTCTTGAGCATCCGGAAGTGCTCGTCGGCCAGCGCCGTCCCGCACGTCGCCACCGCCCGGCGGACGCCCGCCCCGGCCAGTCCGATCACGTCGGTGTAGCCCTCGCAGACGACGACCTCGCCCGTGCTCACCACCTCGCCCTTGGCCCAGTTGAGGCCGTAGAGCGTACGGCTCTTGGAGTAGATCGGCGTCTCCGGGGAGTTCTTGTACTTCGGCCCCTCGTCGCCGGGGAGGGCCCGGCCGCCGAAGGCCACCGCCTTGCCGGCGGCGTCGAGGATCGGGAACATCACCCGGCCCCGGAAGCTGTCCTGCTGGCGGCCCCGCCGGTTGACGATCCCGAGGCCGGTGTCCCGCAGCACGTCGTCGGGCAGGCGCAGGGCGCGGGCCAGCGCGTCCCACTCCGTGGGCGCCCACCCCAGCCGGAACGCCCGCACGACGTCGCCGTCGTAGCCCCGCGAGCGCAGGTAGGCGCGGGCGGGGGCGGCGTCGGCGGCGGTGAGCAGGCGCTGGTGGTACCACTCGACGGCGGCCTCGACGGCCTCGATCAGGCGGGACCGGCGCTGCCGGTCGCGGCCCTCGCGGGCCTCGTCGTAGCGCAGCTCGATGCCGGCCCGGGCGGCCAGGCGCTCGACCGCCTCCACGAAGTCGAGGTGGTCGACCTCGCGCAGGAAGGTGATCACGTCGCCCTTGGCCTGGCAGCCGAAGCAGTGGTAGAGGCCGAGCTCGGCGTTGACGGAGAACGAGGCCGTCTTCTCGGCGTGGAACGGGCACAGCCCCACCCAGCGCCGGC
>JBKHXC010000138.1:0-3661 GCA_046566225.1 Acidimicrobiia bacterium | reverse complement strand
ACAGCGGCGTGCGCGACCCCGGGCGGCGCCGGGGCAGCAGCAGGGCCCGGGCCGCGTTCTCCCGGAACCGGGAGGCGAACAGCCCCGACGAGGCGACCTCGCCCACCACCAGCTCCTCCACCTCCTCGGGGTCGAGGACCACGGCGTCGGCGGGCGGCGCCTCGTCGGCCTCGGGCAGGCGCACCACGATCCCGTCGTCGGACCAGATGGCGTGCACCTCCACGGCGAGGCGGCGGCGGATCCGGGCCTCGACGGCGAGGGCCCACGGGGCGTGCACGCGCGCGCCGAAGGGCGACAGCACGCAGATGCGCCAGTCGCCCAGCTCGTCGCGGAAGCGCTCCACCACCACCTGGCGGTCGGTGGGCAGCACGCCGCCGGTGGCGGCCCGCTCCTCGTCGAGGTAGGCGCGCAGGTTGCGCACGGCCAGCGGGTCGAGGTGGTGGCGGCGGGCCAGGTCGCCGTCGTCGAGGCCGTCGACCTCCCGCAGGAAGGCGCCCACGGCCCGCCCGAGCTCGTAGGGCCGCCCCACCGAGTCGCCGTGCCAGAAGGGCATCTTGCCGGGCACGCCGGGCGCCGGCGTGACGACCACCCGGTCTCGGGTGATCTCCTCGATGCGCCAGGTGGTGGCCCCCAGCACGAAGGTCTCGCCGGCCCGGCTCTCGTACACCATCTCCTCGTCCAGCTCCCCCACCCGGGAGCCCTCGGGGGTGAACACGCCGAACAGCCCGCGGTCGGGGATGGTGCCGCCGCTGGTGACGGCCAGCATGCGGGCGCCGGGGCGGGCCCGCAGGGTGCCGGCCACCCGGTCCCACACCAGGCGGGGGCGCAGCTCGGCGAACTGGGTGGACGGGTAGCGCCCGGCCAGCATGTCGAGCACCCCCTCCAGCGCCTCCCGGCTCAGCTCGGCGAAGGGGTGGGCGCCGGCCACCACCGCCGCCACCTCGTCCACGGTGAGGTCCTCCACCGCCACCATGGCCACGATCTGCTGGGCCAGCACGTCGAGCGGGTTGCGCGGGACCGAGGTCTCCTCGACGAGCCCCTCGGTCATGCGCTGCGCCACCACGGCCGACACCACCAGGTCGCCGCGGAACTTGGGGAACAGCCGGCCCTTGGACGGCTCGCCCACCCGGTGCCCGGCCCGCCCGATGCGCTGCATGCCGGCGGCCACCGACGGTGGCGCCTCGACCTGCACCACCAGGTCGATGGCGCCCATGTCGATGCCCAGCTCCAGCGACGAGGTGGCGACCAGGGCGGGCAGCTTGCCGGCCTTCAGGGCGTCCTCCACCTCCAGGCGTTGCTCGCGCGCCACCGAGCCGTGGTGGGCCCGCACCAGCTCCTCGCCGGCCAGCTCGTTGAGCCGCCCGGCCAGGCGCTCGGCCAGCCGGCGGGAGTTGACGAACACGAGCGTCGACACGTGGCGGCGCACCAGGTCGAGCAGCACGGGGTGGACGGCCGGCCAGATCGACGACCGCACCTCGGGGTCGCCGGCCGCCGGCCCGCTCATCACCACGTCGCCGGGGTCGCCGGTGCGGAGCGGCCGGCCCAGCTCGCCCATGTCCTCCACCGGGACCACCACCTCCAGGTCGAGGGCCTTGCGGCTCCCGGCGTCGACCACGGTGACGGGGCGGGGGCGGCCGTCGGCCGCCCGGCCGCCCAGGAAGCGGGCCAGCTCCTCCAGGGGCCGCTGGGTGGCCGACAGCCCGATGCGCTGGGGCGCCCGGCCGCCGGCCCGGGCCACCACCCGCTCCAGCCGCTCCAGCGACAGGGCCAGGTGGGTGCCCCGCTTGGTGGCGGCCACGGCGTGGATCTCGTCGACGACCACGTGCTCGACCGAGCCCAGGACGTCGGCCGCCGACGAGGTGAGGAGCAGGTACAGGGACTCGGGGGTGGTGACCAGGATGTCGGGCGGGCGGCGGGCCATCTCCCGCCGGTCCCGGGCCGGCGTGTCCCCCGTGCGGGTGGCCACGGTGACGGCCGGCGGGTCGATCCCGGCCCGCTGCGCCTCCAGGGCGATGCCGGCCAGGGGGGCCCGCAGGTTGCGCTCCACGTCGTAGGTCAGCGCCTTGAGGGGCGACACGTACAGCACCCGGCAGCGCCGACCGGGGCCCGGCGGCGGCGGCGTGGTGAGCAGGCGGTCGAGGGTCCACAGGAAGGCGGCCAGCGTCTTGCCCGACCCCGTGGGCGCCAGGATCAGCGCCGACTCGCCCCGGCTGACGGCGTCCCAGCCCCGCTCCTGGGCGGGCGTGGGCGCCTCGAAGGTGGCCGTGAACCACGACCGGGTGATCGGCGAGAACCGGTCGAGGGCGCCCACGGGCCAAAGCGTACGGTCGGGCGGCGGGGCCGGGAGGGCGGGTGGCGCCCCTGGCCACGAGCGAAGCGAGCGAATGAGGCCGAAGAACGAGGTCGAAGCAGTAGCGTCGAGGGGTGGACCCCGTGCGCTGGGACGACCGTCCCCGCCTGCGCCGGCCGGTGCTGGTCGCCGCCTTCGAGGGTTGGAACGACGCCGGCGAGGCCGCCTCGCTGGCGGCCCGCTACCTGGCCGCCCAGTGGGCGGCCCGCCGGTTCGCCACCGTCGACCCCGAGGAGTTCTACGACTTCACCGCCACGCGCCCCCGCGTCCGCTTCGGCGACGGGCCCCGGCGCGAGGTCGTGTGGCCCGACGGCGAGCTGAGCGCCGCCTCCCTCGCCGGCTCGGCCCACGACGTGGTCTTCCTCCACGCCGCCGAGCCCCAGCTCCGGTGGCGCACCTACGCGACCGCCGTGGTCGACGTCGCCCGCTCCCTGGGCGTGGAGCTGGCGCTCACCCTGGGCGGGCTGGGGGCCGAGGTCCCCCACACCCGGCCGGTGCGGATCACGGGCACGGCGGCCGACGCCGGCCTCGAACGCCGCCTGGGGCTGGAGCGGTCCCGCTACCAGGGCCCGACCGGGATCGTGGGCGTCCTCCACGACGCCCTGGCCGGGGGCGGGATCGCCTCGGCGTCGCTGTGGGCCGCCGTGCCCCACTACGTCTCCGGCACCCCCTCGCCCAAGGCCGCCCTGGCCCTGGTCGAGCGCACGGCCGCCCTGCTCGGGACGCAGGTCGAGACGCTCGACCTGGAGGTGGCGGCCGCCGCCTACGAGCGCCAGGTGAGCGAGGTGGTGGCCGAGGACGAGGACGTGGCCGGCTACGTCGCCCGCCTGGAGGAGAGCGGTGGCGACGGCGAGGGCGACGAGCCCGACGAGCTGCCGTGGCCGCCGCCCCCCGACCTGGCCGGCGAGGTGGAGCGCTTCCTCCGCGACCAGGCGCCGGAATGACGGTCGTCCGGCCCGTCCCCGCCGAAGCGGCCGCCGGGTACGCGGTGTGAGCGAAGCGGACGAATGACGTCGCCGCCCTACGGGCGCACGCCGTAGCGGGCGAGGACCTCGGCGGCGTCGGGGAACACGGCTCCCACGGCGTCGACGAGGTCGCCGGGGCGGGCCACCCGGTACGCCTGGCGGGCCACGTAGAGCCGCAGGGCGCAGTCGACCAGCTCGGCGTCGCCGAGGGCGGCCAGGGCCTGGGCCCCCTGGACGTAGACGCTGCGGTAGTACGCCGATCGGCGCGACTCCCAGTACGTCATCGGCTCGCCCAGCCGCCCCCGGCCGGCGGCGGGGATCGACGTGGCCCGCATGCTCGCCAGGG
>JBKHXC010000137.1:0-1934 GCA_046566225.1 Acidimicrobiia bacterium | reverse complement strand
GGGCGGCGGTCACGGCGGTGTCGGTCGACCCGGCCGCCACCCGGGCCGCCCACGGGGTGGAGGCAATCGACCACCGCGACCTGCCCGGGGTGGTGCTCGCCGCCCGCCGCGCCGCCGCCGTCGTCCTCGGCGGTGGCGGCCTGGTGCAGGACCAGACCAGCCCGTGGAACCTCCCCTACCACCTCTCCCGGGTGTGGGCGGCCCGGGCGTGGCGGACCCCGGTGGCCGCTGTTGGCCTCGGCGCCGGCCCCGTCGACACCCGCCTGGGGCGGGCGTTCGCCCGGGCCACGCTGGCCCCGCTCGCGACCGTGACCACCCGTGACGCGGCGTCGGCCGAGGTGCTGCACGACCGCGGCGCCGCCGCTCCCACCGTGGCCGCCGACCTGGCCCTGTCGCTGCCGGTGCCGGAGGTGGCGGCGACCGACCGGCTGGTCGTGGCGCTGCGGCCCTGGCGGGGCCGGCGCCGGGCCCTGCCGGTGGGCGTGAGCCGGCCGGGCGCCGAGGCGGCCCCGCCGTGGTTCGTCGACGGGGTGGCGTCGGCCCTCGACGCCGCCGCCGGCGCCACCGGGCTGGCCGTGCGCTTCGTCGCCCTCCAGGCCGATCGGGACGGCCCCCTCCACGAGCAGGTGGCCGGGCGCATGCGCACCCCGGCCACCACCTGCCGCCCGGGGCTCGACACCGTGGTCGACGAGATCGCCGCCGGGCGGCTGGTGGTGGCCATGCGCTACCACGCCCTGGTGGCCGCCGTGCTCGGGGCCCGCCCTCGTGTGGCCCTGACCGACTCCCCCACGGTGGCATCCCTCGCCGCCGACGCGGGGGCCGGCACCGCCGCCCTCGGCTGGAGCCGGGACGGCCTGGCCGGCCTGGCCGGTGCGGTGGAGCGGGCGGCGGCGGCCGGGGAGGGGACGGCGGCGGCGCTGGCCGAGGCCCGGGAGCGCCTGCGTCGCCGTGAGCAGGCCAACGGCGACGCCCTCGCCCGCGTCCTTCCCGTTCTCGCGTAGCTCGCCGGCGTGACCGCACGCCGGCCACGCAGGAACGGGACGAGCCCGGCTTCAGCCCAGCTCGGCCACGAGCACGTCGAGGATGCGGGCCGACGGGCTGCCGTCGGGCAGGGCCGGGGGGCGGCGGTAGCGCTCGGGGTCGGCCAGGAAGGCCCGCTCGACGGCAGGGTCGTGGCCGGAGACGACGACGTTGGCCCCGACCCCGTCGGCGCGCTCGGTGCGCCGCCGCCACACCAGGGTCGGCACCCCGAGCAGGGCGCACTCCTCCTGGATGCTGCCGCCGTCGGTGACGACGAACGGCGCCGCCCGGAGCATGGCCACGAAGTCGCGGTGGGCGACCAGCGGCGACAGCTCGACCCCGGCGCGCCGGAGCCGGTCGTCGTGGCCGCCGCGCCGCAGCGCCTCCCAGGTGGGGCCGTGCACGACGAAGCGCACCGGCCGGCGGGCGGCGAGGCCGGCGGCGGCGTCGACCAGGCGCTGCACGATCGCCCGCTGGTAGAGGTTCTCCACCCGGTGCATGGTGACGATCGCCGGCGCCGGGCCGCCGCCGTCGCCCGGCGACACCCCGCCGGGGACCGAGCGCACGGCGTCGACCGAGGTGTTGGCCCCCACCGCCACCACCCGGCCGCGGACCCCCATTGCGGCCAGGTTGGCCACCGCCCGGTCGTCGGGCGCGAACAGCAGGTCGGCCCGGCGCATGACGGCCAGGCGGATGAGCTCCTCGGGGAAGGGGTGCAGCAGGTGGTGGGAGCGCAGGCCGGCCTCGAGGTGGGCCACCCGCAGGCCGGCGCGGGCGGCCATGAGGGTGGCCAGGGCGGTGGTGGGGGTGTCGCCGTGGACGACGCAGATGCCGCCGGCGCCGCCGAACAGCTCGTCGCGGACGCGACAACGCGACGCGAGCTTCGCGGCGATCCTGGCTGCCCACACCGCGGC
>JBKHXC010000136.1:0-6812 GCA_046566225.1 Acidimicrobiia bacterium | reverse complement strand
GCTAGGTCAGGTAGGCGGAGCCCCGGTTCAAGAATCGGTCAAGTTCGATCGGGTCTCACGCGGCGGCAAGACCGGCATCGATGAAGTCGTCGAGGGAGCGGTGAAGGCGCCGCCAGACTTGGGCGAGGGGGCTGCGAGCGGCGATGTGGTCGGGAACTGCGAGATCCATGGCGGCGAGCCCAGGGGTGAGGACGCGGGCATGGGTCTTGGTGAACAGGACGGTAACCCGCCGACCGGTATCGGTCAGGTCGTATCGCTGGGTGTGCGGACGACGCTCGATGAGGCCCTTTCTTCGTAGTCGACGCAGGTCGTAGGTGGCCTGGCGGGTGGTGTAGTGGGCGTCGAGGAGGCCGGCGACGCGCTCGGTGAGCTGGCCGTTCGTGAATCCGGCGATGAGGTGGCTGAAGCCGGCCAGGGCGGCCAGCAGCGCCATGACCCGGGGCTCGCCGAAGCGCAGCCCTGGGCTGTAGTGGCCCTCGGTGATGGTGGGCCGGGTCACCTGTAAGAAGGTGGCCACATCGGGGGCCGGATGTGCGGCTGCGGCCTCGGCGTCGCACAGACGCCGGTTGGCGGCTTCGCCAACTGCCCGGAGGGCATGCCAGTTCTCGGCGCAGACGCGCCGGCCGATCCCGAAATCGCGGGTGTCGCAGATCACCGTCTCGGTGCGCAGCGCCCGCCCTTCCTTGAAGTACTGCTTGAGCCGGGACGACTTGTAGTAGATGGACAGCTGCGGGTCGACGCCCTTGGTGATGACCTTGGTCCGAAAGGCCCCGGGGGTGGTGCGGATGACCTTGCGGTCGAAGATCAGCGCCACCTGGTCGGGGCGGCCCAGGTCGAGGTGGTCGCGGATGACGCCCTCGAAGAACGCCCGCCCGGCCTGGGGCCGGTCGAACACCCGGGTGTCGGACACCTCGACCTGGCGGAAGGCCAGGTCGTACACGTAGCCGGCCCGCAGGTCGGCGGTGGTGAACGGCGACGGCAGGCGTCGCTGCCAGCGCCAGAAGAAGCTCTTCACCGCTCCGGGGCCGAGCCGGTCGCTGATCCGCTGCAGGGCGTGGGGGTCGGCGCACGAGCGGAAGCCGTTGTCCAGCGACTCGTAGGCGATGCCGGCCTTGTCGAGTTGACGCTTGGCCCACTCGTGCCCGTTCAGGCAGATCCAGATCGGCCACGGCGCATAGGCGTTGGTCTTCCAGAACGCAGGGCCCCACTCGGGGTCCCACACGTAGAAGTAGTAGTGGTTGACGAACGCCATCTGCCGGCCCCACTCCATGTGCGGGTGGGCCCGGTGCTCGTGGCCCTTGGCCTTCCACGATCGCCACACCGAGGCCTTCTCCTGGGCGACGCCGATGAGGACGACCTCGCCATCCCCGCCCCGCGCCGCAGCCGCGTCGATGAGGGGGCGGACGAAGTCCTCCTTGCTCTCGCCCTTCTTGAAGTGGATCAGCGGTATGCCGGCCTGGTTGGCGAAACGCTCCACCTCCCGCACGAACCTGTCGCCGATGGCGCCGAACGCCGCCGACGACGGGATCCGGAAGCCCCGCTGCCATCGCAGGAACGTGCATACCTGGCCCACCGACTGCAGCTTGGGGACCCACGCCTGCAGGAAGATCCGGTCGATCGAGCGGCACACGAGCGTCACGTGCTCCCGCAGTAGGGTCGCGTAGTCGGCCATCACAGCCTCCTCGGTCTTCAGCAACCAGGAAAGCTACGGCCGATGCAACGGGGGCGCCCCTCCGGGCGCCCTCAGCGCGAAGCGCTGATGCACCTGTCGGTATGAGGACGCTCGCTACCGCTAGCCCCGCAGCTCGCCGGCGTGGGCGCCGGCCACCGCCTCGATGCAGCGGCCCCGGACCTCGGCCACGTCGGCGTCGGTGAGGGTGCGGTCGGGCGCCTGGAGGCGCAGGCGGTAGGCCAGGCTGCGCCGGCCGGGGCCGAGGCGGTCGGAGCGGTACACGTCGAACAGGCGCAGGTCGACCAGCAGGGGCCCGGCCGAGGCCCGCAGGGTGGCGGCCACGCCGGCGGCGGGGACGGCGTCGTCGACCACGAAGGCCAGGTCCACGTCGCTCGACGGCTGCCGGCTCACCGGCGCCGCCTGCACGTAGGTGCGCTCCTTGGCCAGGACCAGGTCGAGGTCGAGGTCGATCCACCCCACCCGGCCCTCGATGCCGAAGGCGGCGGCGACGTCGGGGTCGACCTCGCCCACCCAGCCGACCGGCCGCCCGCCGCAGCGCACCTGCGCCGTGCGGGTGGGGTGCAGGCCCGGCCCGGGCTGGGCCGACAGCCCCACGCCGCCCAGCCGCAGCCCGCCGGCCACCACGTCGAGCACCCGCTTGGCCGCCTCGGCCCCGCCGCCCTCGCCGGCGAGGACGACGCCCAGGCGCTCCTGCTCGTCGGGCAGCGGCCCCCGCTCGCCCTCGGGGACGAGGAACACGTGGCCGATCTCGAACAGCGCCACGTCGGGGTTGCGGTGGGAGGCGTTGAAGGCCACCGCCTCCAGCAGGCTGGGCAGGAGCGACGCCCGCAGCACCGACTCCTCCCGGGCCAGGGGGTCGACGGCCACGATGACCTCGCCCGGGTGGCCGGCCCGCTCGTTGTCGCCCGGCCCCACCAGCGGCGGCGACGACGCCTCGCTCACCCCCGCCCCCACCAGCACGTCGCGCAGGAGGCGGCGCTGGCGCTGGTAGGGCGTGAGGGCGCCCACGTAGGGGCTGTTGGGGACGGTGCGGCGGATGCGGCGGTAGCCGTGGTGGCGGGCCACCTCCTCGACCAGGTCGACCTCGGTGGCCGCGTCGGGGCGGAACGACGGGGGCGCCACGTCGGCCAGGCCGGCGCCGGCCGGCGCCACCGCGAAGCCGATGGGCTCCAGCAGCCTACGCACGTCCTCGTCGCCCAGGTCGGTCCCCAGCAGGGCGTTGACCCGGGCCGTGCGCAGGCGGATGGGCGGCGCCGGCGGCGGCCGGTGGTCGACGTCGAGGAGTCCGGCGGCCACCTCCCCGACGCCGAGGAGCTGGCAGAACCGGGCCGCCGCCCGGGGGATGCCCTCGGGGTCGCAGCCCCGCTCGAAGCGGGCCGACGCCTCGGTGCGCAGGTTGAGCCGCTGGGACGTGCGGGCGATGGCCATGGGGTCGAAGTAGGCGGCCTCCAGCAGGACCCGGGTGGTGGCCGGCGTGATCTCCGACGAGGCGCCGCCCATGATCCCGCCGATGCCCACCGGGGTGCCGGTGGCGTCGCAGATGAGGCAGTCGTCGCCCTCGCCCAGGCGGCGCTCCACCCCGTCCAGGGTGACCAGGGCCTCGCCCCGCTCGGCGCGGCGCACGAGCAGGCCGCGGCCGGGGAGCAGGTCGAGGTCGTAGGGGTGGGTGGGCTGGCCCAGCTCGAGCATCACGTAGTTGGAGGCGTCGACCACGTTGGAGATGGGCCGCATCCCGGCCAGGGTGAGGCGGCGGGCGACCAGGGCGGGCGACGGCCCCACCACCACCCCGGTGACGACCCGGGCGGTGAGCCGGGGGCACAGGTCGGGGCACTCCACGGCCACGCCGGCCACCTCGACCGCCGCCGGCCGGCCCTCGGCCAGCGGCGCCTCGGGGGCGGCGAAGGGCAGGCCCAGGCGGGCCGCCGCGTCCCGGGCCACGCCCACCACCGAGTTGGCGTCGGGGCGGTTGCCCTCGATGGCCAGGTCGTAGACGACGTCGGGCTCGATGCCGAGGGCGGCGGCGAGCGGCGAGCCGACGTCGTGGCCGGCGGCGAGCACCATGATGCCGGCCCCGTCGTCGCCCAGGCCCAGCTCGCGCTCGGAGCAGATCATCCCCTCCGACCACTGACCGCGGACCTGGCGGCGGCCGATGGCGAGGTCGCCGGGCAGCACGGCGCCCGCCGGGGCGAAGGCCACCAGCTGGCCGGCGGCCACGTTGGGCGCCCCGCACACCACCTGGACGGGCCCCCGGCCGGCGTCCACCTCGGCCAGGCGCACCCGGTCGGCCCGGGGGTGGGCGCGGACGTCCAGCACCCGGGCCACCACCACGTCGCCGATGCCCTGCCCGACCCGCTCGACGCCCTCCACCACCATGCCCAGGTCGTCGAGGGTGCGGCCCAGCTCCACCGGGTCGAGGTCGAACGGCGCGAAGTCACGCAGCCAGGACAGGGGGACGCGCACGGGTCGTCGGGCTCCTCAGAACTGGGAGATGAAGCGGATGTCGTTGTCGAGCAGGACGCGCATGTCGGAGATGTCGTGGCGCATCTGGGCGCAGCGGTCGATGCCGAACCCGAAGGCGAAGCCCGACCACTCCTCGGCGTCCACGCCGCACGCCGCCAGGACGTTGGGGTGGACCATCCCGCACCCGCCCAGCTCGATCCACCCCGTCGCCGAGCAGGTGCGGCACCCGGCGCCGGCGCAGATGGCGCAGGTGATCTCGAACTCGGCCGACGGCTCGGTGAAGGGGAAGTAGGCCGGGCGCAGGCGGGAGTGGATGCCGGCGCCGAAGTAGGCGTTGGTGAACTCCTCGATGGTGCCCGCCAGGTCGCCGAAGGTGATGCCCCGGTCGACGACCAGGCCCTCGATCTGGTTGAACGTGGGCGTGTGGCGGGCGTCGGGCGTGTCCTTGCGGTACACCTTGCCGGGCATGATGGAGTACACGGGCAGGGCCCGGGACTCCAGCACCCGGATCTGCACCGGCGAGGTGTGGGGGCGCAGCAGCGTCGACTCCGGCTCGCCCCAGTCCAGGTACAGGGTGTCGAACCCGCTGCGGGCGGGGTGGCCCTTGGGGAAGTTGAGGGCGCCGAAGCTGTGCCAGTCGGTCTCCACCTCGGGGCCCTCGGCCACCGTGTAGCCCATGCCGACGAACACGTCCTCCAGCTCGTCGCGGGTCTGGGTCACCAGGTTGAGGTGCCCGCGGGCGGGCCCGGGGAGGACCTCGGTGAGGTCCAGCCGGTCGGCCTCCAGGCGGGCGGCCCGCTCGCCGGCCTCCAGGGCGCCGGCCCGGGCGGCGGCCAGGCCCTGGAGGCGGCGGCGGGCCTCGTTGACCAGCCGGCCCGCCTCCCGCCGCTCGTCGGGGCCCAGGGCGCCGAGGCGGGCGTTGAGCGCGGCCAGCGGCGAGCGCCGGCCCAGGACCTCGGCCTCCACGGCGCGCAGCTCGCCCACGGTGGCGGCCCCCTCCAGGCGCTCGGCGGCCTGCTTCTCGATGTGGGACAGCTCGTCGGGGTTCACGCGCCGTGCAGCTCCTCGAAGGCGTAGAGGGGAAGGGTGAACCGGAACGTCGAGCCCTCCCCACGAACGGAGGTGACGTCCAGCCGGCCGCCGTGCGCCTCCACCAGGCCTCGGCTGATCCACAGCCCCAGCCCGGTGCCGTTGGGCTTGGTCTCGGCCCGCCGGAAGAACTTGGTGAAGACGCGGGCCAGGTCCCGCTCGGGGAAGCCCTCGCCCCGGTCCCGCACGGCGAGGGAGACCTCCGAGTCCCGCACCGTGCCCTCCACCGACAGGCCCACCGGCGAGGCGTACTTGCAGGCGTTCTCCACCAGGTTGGTGAGCACCTGCACGACCTTGTCGGGATCGGCGTAGACCGGCGGGAAGGCGTCGGGGAAGTCCACCGTGCAGTCCAGGTCGGGGTACTCCATCTTCACCTTCTCGACCACGTTGCGGCTGAGGGCGGGCAGGTCGACCATCTGGCGGCGCAGCACCAGCCGGCCCGACTCGAGCCGGCTGATGTCCAGCAGCTCGGTGATGAGGCGGGTGACCCGGTCGGCGTCGTGGTTGACCTGCTCGAGCATCATGCGCTTCTGGTCGTCGCGGAGGCGGTCCCAGCGGTTGAGCAGGAGGCTGGTGTAGCCCTTCACCGAGGTGAGCGGCGACCGCAGCTCGTGGCTCACGGTGGAGACGATCTCGATGCCGGTGGCGTGCTGGTGGCGGCGGAGGTCGGCCGGCCGGAACGACACCACCAGCCCCACCACGGCGCCGCCGGGGTCGCGCTGGTAGCGGCCGGCGGCGAAGACCCGGACCGGCTCGCCGTCGGCCCGCTCGATGGTGATCTCGTGCTCGGGCACCAGCGTGACCGAGCGCAGGCGGGCGGAGGGGTGCCAGGCGCCGTCCAGCAGGGGGGTTCCGTCCTTGGCCCGGGGCGCCAGGAGGTCGCAGGGCTCGCCGACCATCTCCTCGGCGGCGAAGCCGGTGAGCGACGCCGCCATGGAGTTGGCCTCCACGATGCGGCGGTCGCCGTCCAGGCACACCACGGCGTCGGGGAGGACGTCGTAGGCCGACACGTCAGGCCCCGACCGGCGCCGACCGCCGCTGGCGGGCCGCCTCGAAGCACAGGACGGCGGCCGCCATCCCGACGTTGAGCGACTCGGCCCGGCCGGTCATCGGGATGGAGACCCGGGCGTCGAGCAGGCCCCCGCCGGCCAGGTCGCCGGGGAGGCCGGCCGCCTCGTTGCCGAGGACCAGCGCGGTGGGCCCGGTGAGGTCGACCGCCGCGTAGTCGAGCCCGTGGCGCGCCACCGCCCCGAGCCGGCGCAGGCCCCACCCGCCGAGGCGGTCGAGCACGGCGGCGGGATCGCCGCCGGCGACGACGGGCACATGGAAGAGCGAGCCTGCCGATGCACGCACGGCCTTGGGGTTGTAGACGTCGACGGAGCCGTCACAGCAGACTACCCCCCCGGCCCCCGCCGCCTCGGCGCTGCGCAGCACCGTGCCCAGGTTGCCGGGGTCGCGCACGTCCACGCACACCACCACCAGGTCGGCTCCGGCCAGGTCGTCGAGCCCCACGTCCACGTAGGGCACGACGGCGATCACCGGCTGGGGGGTCACCGTGCCGGCCACCCGC
>JBKHXC010000135.1:0-7038 GCA_046566225.1 Acidimicrobiia bacterium | reverse complement strand
GCTGGCTGGCCCGCAAGGTGCAGGAGCGCAAGGGCGCCATCCTCAACGAGCTGCCCGACGTCGTCGACCTGCTCGCCATCTCGGTGGAGGCCGGGGTCGGCTTCGAGGGGGCGCTGGAGATCGTGTGCCGGCACTTCGACTCGCCGCTCGCCCAGGAGCTGTCCCGCACGCTCAAGGAGATGGAGCTGGGCCTGTCCCGGCGGGAGGCCCTGCAGAACCTCAAGCGGCGCACCGAGGTCCCCGACCTGTCGAACTTCGTGCTCGCCCTCACCCAGGCCGACGCCCTGGGCATGCCCATCGGGCGCATCCTGCACACCCAGGCGACCGAGATGCGCAGCAAGCGGCGGGCCCGGGCCCGGGAGAAGGCGGCCCGGCTCCCGGTGAAGCTCCTGTGCCCGCTGATCCTGTTCATCTTCCCGGCCGTGCTGGTGGTCATCCTGGGCCCGGCCATGGTCTCGGTGGCCAGGTCGCTGTAAGCAGGATCGGGTCGGAACCGGAGGTTCCGACCCGAGCTGGCGGTGCTGCGGCCCGGCGGCGGAGCCGCCCGGCCTCCGCCCTGTCCTCTCGGCCGGCAGCCGGGGGGGGCGGCCTTCGGCGGCGCAGAGCGGCCGCCGGCGATCCGCAGCCTTCGCTGACCGCCGCCGGTGGTCCTCGTCGCTCGCTGGTCGCCCGGCGGGGCGTTGTACGCTCCCCCCCACCATGCGGATCGCGTTCGTGGGCAAGGGGGGCGTCGGCAAGTCGGCCATCGCCGGCACCTTCGCCCGGGCCCTGGCCCGCCGCGGCGAGCCGGTCCTCGCCATCGACTCCGACCCGCTTCCCGGGCTCGCCTTCTCCCTGGGGCTGGAGCTGTCCGACGCCCCCCTGCCCGACGAGGCCATCGAGGAGCGGGGCGAGGGCGAGGACGGGCACCGGTGGCGCCTGGCCCGGGGGCTGTCGGCGGCCGAGGCGGTCGAGCGCTACGCCGCCGTGGCGCCCGACGGCGTGCGGTTCCTCCAGTTCGGCAAGCACCGGGGCGACACCCGGGCGCTGTTCCGCTCGCAGTTCGCCTTCCGCCAGATCCTGCGCGAGCTGCCCGAGGACCGCTGGAAGGTGGTCGGCGACCTCCCCGGCGGCACCCGCCAGGCCTTCTCCGGGTGGGGGGACTACGCCCGCACCGTCCTGGTCGTGGTCGAGCCCAGCGCCAAGTCGCTGCTCACCGCCCGGCGCCTGTCCCGGCTGGCCCTGGACCGGGACCACCCCCGGCGCATCGTGGCCGTGGCCAACAAGGTCCGCGAGGACGGCGACGTCGACCTGATCGCCCGGCGCACCGGCCTGGACGTCGTGGGCGCCATCCCCTGGGACGAGGCGCTGGCCGAGGCCGAGCAGAAGATGGCCGCCCCCATCGACATGGCCCCCGGCTCGGCCGCCGTGCAGGCGGTAGAATCACTGGTCGACCAGATGAGCGAGGAGCGGATCGGATGAGGGTGGCCGTCGTCGGCAAGGGCGGATCCGGGAAGACCACCACCTCGGCGGTGGTGGCCCGCACCCTGGCCCGTCACGGCCTGTCGGTGGTGGCGCTGGACTGCGACTCCAACCCCAACCTCGGCATCTCCCTCGGGGTGGGCGACTTCGAGACCGAGCGGCTGGTCGCCATGCGCGAGGCGCTGGACGAGGGCGGCGAGGAGCACGCCCCCGGCTGGGACGACCTCATCGCCCGCTTCGGCTCCGACGCCCCCGACGGGGTGCGCCTGGCCGTGGTCAGCCGCATCGACAACCCCGAGCCCGGCTGACCCTGATGCGGGCTGTCTCCCGAGCAGTTGCTCGGGTCCGTTGACTTCCAGGACGTCACCGTCATCGCCGACCTCGAGGCGGGCATCGGCACCCTGACCCGCCTGGCCGAGCAGCGGGTGGACGCCGTGCTCGTGGTCGTCGAGCCCACCCCCAAGTCCCTCGAGGTGGGCCAGCGGGCGGCCGCCCTGGCCCGGGACAAGCAGCTGGGCCGCATCGTCATCGTGGCCAGCCGCATCCGGGGCGACGCCGACCTGGCCACCGTGGCCGGCCACTTCCCGGGGCAGGAGGTCGTCCCCATCCCCGACGACCCGGCCATCGTGGAGGCCGACCGCAAGGGCGTCGCCCCCCTCGACCTGGCCCCCGACGCCCCCGCCGTGCGGGCCCTCTGCGACCTGGCCAGGAGCCTCCTCCCCGTCCCGGCGTAGGCGTAGGCGCCGGCGCCGGCGGGCCAGGTGTGGGGCGCCGGCGCCTACCCGTTGCCCTTGCGGGCCTGGATGAGGTGGAACAGCAGCAGCAGCTGGGTGAGGGCCAGGGGCTCGCTGCGCACGCCGCCCGGCTCCAGCTCGCCCAGCGTCTCGGGCAGCGGCTCCTCCACGCCCAGCTGGCCCCAGATGGCCTGCTTGACCTTCTCGGTGACCTCGGGGTCGGCGTAGGCGTGGATGTGCACGGCGTCGACCGGCTTGCCGTCGTCGTCGCGGGTCAGCTTCATGTGGATGGCCTTGCTGACGTCCTCGGTGAGGACGCTGGCCAGGTCGGGGTGGGGCGCCGTGGGCCGCAGCAGGAGGGTGGCGCTGAGGGGGTCGTCCACCGACTCGCCCCGCTCCTCGATGGGCGCGAAGCGCACCACGATGTCGGCGTGGGCCCGCTGGGGCCGGATGAACTCCGCCGACTCGGGCTCGCGCTTGTCCAGGTCGGCCCGCACCTGCTCCTCGGTGTAGCCCCGCTTGGTGGTGTCCCGCTTGATCTTCCAGGCGTAGCGGATCTCCTCGGGCGGGTCGAGGTAGACCCCCACGTCGAAGCACGCCCGGGAGAGCTTGGAGTGCAGGGGCAGCAGGCCCTCCACGATCACGTACGGGCGGGGCTCGACCAGGACGGGCCGGGCCAGGGTCCCGTCGCTGTGGTTGTACACCGGCTGGAGGACGGGCTGGCCCAGGGCGACGAGCTGGAGGTGCTGCTCCATCACCTCGACGTAGTTGCAGTCGGGGTGCAGGGGCGTGAACGGCAGCCCCTTGCGCTCCTGGCGGTCGTAGCGGTGGTAGTGGTCGGTGCAGATCGACGTGCACTGGCCGGCGCCCAGGGCCTCCACCAGGCCCCGGGTGAGGGTGGTCTTGCCCGCCGCGCTGTCGCCGGCGATGGCCAGCATGGCCGGGCGGGTGCGGGCCGAGCCGTTGTCGCGCTGCCAGGCTCGTTGGATGGCGATCTGCTTGTCGGGCACGGGGTCGACCTCGGTTCAGGAACGGGAAGGGACGGGACGGGAGTGGGCCGGCGCTACTCGACCCCGGGGCACGCCTGGCGGGCCAGGGCGCGGATCTCGGAGACGGCGTGCTCGAGGCCCTCGGGGTCCTTGTAGAGGGCGCTGCCGGCGATGAGGGCCCGGGCGCCCGCCTTGGCCGCCCCGGCCACCGTCGCCGGGCTGATGCCGCCGTCCACCTCCAGCTCGACGTAGTGGTCGGCGTTGCGCAGCAGGGCGGCCGCCTCGGCGATCTTGGGCTCCATGGTGGCGATGTAGGCCTGGCCGCCGAAGCCGGGGTTGACCGTCATCACCAGCAGCAGGTCGATGAGGTCGACCACGTGGCGCACGGCGTCGAGGGGGGTGGCCGGGTTGAGCGCCACCGCCGGCCTGGCGCCCATCTCCCGGATCGACGCCAGCGTGCGGTGCAGGTGGGTGGCCGTCTCGGCGTGGACGATGACCATCTCGCAGCCCGCCTCCACCCACTTGTCGAGCATGCGGTCGGGCTCGACGATCATGAGGTGGGCCTCGAACGGGATGCCCACCCACGAGCGCACGGACTTGATGACGTCGGGCCCGAAGGTCAGGTTGGGCACGAACACGCCGTCCATCACGTCCCACTGGATGCGGTCGGCGCCCGCCTTCTCCAGGGCCACCAGCTCCTCGCCCAGGCGGGCGAAGTCGGAGGGCAGCACGGAAGGGATGATGCTGAACCGCTCGTTCACGGGCGCGGAGGCTGAGGGCATGATCGACGAGCTTAGGGAACGGTCACCGGTCCTCGCCTCCCCCCCGGCGGGGACCCCGGGAGGGAATCCTTCCCACTCCTCCGCCGCCGCTACCACGTCCTAGGTCGACTGGCGTCGAACGGGTCGGCCGCTGACGCGGCCGAACGGCTCGGGGGCCTGACCAGCGGTCTGTCGGCCGCCTCGTCGCCGCCCGGCGGGAGGAGCCGGGTTCGACACCAGTCTCCTACGCTGTCCCGATGGTGGACGTCGCCGCCCGACCGGGCCCGGCGCCGATCCGCGCCGTGCTGGTCGACGACCACCAGATGGTGCTCGACGGGCTGGTCGCCATGCTGCGCCCCCACGCCCCCCGGGTGGACATCGTGGGGCAGACCACCGACGCGGCGGCCGCCGCCGAGCTGGTCGAGGCCCTGGCGCCCGACGTCGTGCTGGTCGACGTGCGCCTCAAGGGGGCCAGCGGGCTGGACCTGTGCCAGGACCTGCTCGGTCGCCACCCCGATCTGCGGGTGGTGTTCCTGACCGTCTACGACGACGAGCAGTACCTGTTCCAGGCCCTGCGGGCCGGCGCCTCGGGGTTCCTCCTCAAGCGGGTGACCGGCCCCGAGCTGGTCGGGCACCTGGAGCGGGTCATGGACGGCGAGATCGCCATCGACCCCGCCCTGATGGGGCGGGTGGCCCTCTCCGCCGCCCGCCTGCACAGCGGGGAGTACTGGCCCGGCGCCCACCTGGGGCTCACCCACCGGGAGAGCGAGGTGCTCGAGCAGATGGTTCGCGGCCTGTCGCACCGGGCGGTGGCCCGCACCCTGCTCATGGGCGAGGAGACGGTCAAGACCCACGCCCGGTCGATCTACCGCAAGCTCGGCGTGGCCGACCGGGCCCAGGCCATCGCCGCCGCCCTCCGCGAAGGGCTGTTCCACTGAGCGGGGCCGGGGCCGACCGGCGGGGGGCGTGGGCCGGCCTGCTGCGCCGCATCATCGAGATCACCGCCGAGGACCTGGACCTGCGCGACGTGGTCCGGCGGGCGGCGGCGCTGATCATCGAGGCCACCGGGGCCGACGTGTGCTTCGTCCACCTCGTCGACGACCAGCGCTGCTGCCTGGTGCTGGCCGGCGCCACCCCGCCCTTCGACGAGCTGGCCGGCACCATCGAGCTCGCCATCGGGAGGGCGTGGCCGGCTGGGTGGCCGAGCACGGCGAGGCCCTGGTCGTCGAGGACAAGTGGCACGACCCCCGCTACAAGTACATCCCCGCCCTGCGGGGCGAGGACTACGCCTCCCTGGTGTCGCTTCCCATGGTCCGCCGGGGCCGCCAGGTGGTCGGGGTGGTGAACGTGCACTCCAAGGCCCGACGCCAGCTTTCGCCAGAGGAGCTGGCGGTACTGAGCGACGTCGCCGGCCTGCTGGCCGGCATCGTCGACAACGCCCGCCTCTACTCCCGCCTGGCCGAGCGCGAGGCCGACCTGGAGCGCTTCGCGGCCGGCACCATCGAGCTCCAGGAGCGGGAGCGGCGACGGGTGGCGGCCGACGTGCACGACGGGATCAGCCAGCGCCTGGTGAGCCTGTGGTACCACCTCTCGGCCGCCGAGGAGGCCCTGGCGGGCGACGCCGCCCTCGTCGCCACCGAGTTGGCGGCCGCCAAGGAGCTGACCACCGCCGCCCTGGAGGAGGCCCGGCGGACCATCGCCGGCCTGCGCCCGGCCGTCCTCGACGACCTGGGGCTGGGGCCGGGCCTGGAGAGCCTGGCGGCCACCGTGCCGGGGGGCACGACGGTGGTCGAGCTGGAGCCCTGCGACCTGCCGGCCCACGTGGAGACCGCCCTGTTCCGCATCGCCCAGGAGGCGCTCCAGAACGTGGCCAAGCACGCCGGGGCGGCGGCCGTCAGCGTGGCCCTCACCACGACCGGCACCGGGGTGCGCCTGGTCGTGGCCGACGACGGCGCCGGCTTCGACCCCGAGCGCGACGGCCGGCGGGCCGACGCCTACGGGCTGGCCGGCATGGCCGAGCGGGCCGCCCTGGTCGGGGCCCGGTTGCGGGTGGTCTCCGCCCCCGGGGCGGGCACGACCATCACCGTCGACGTCCCCCTCCCCGTCAACGGCTCCTGAGCGGACCCCGAGCGCCGTGGCCGCAGGCCTTCGCCGCCGGCGGGGTCCGCGCCCGCCGTGGCCGCACCCGGCGCCACCGGCGGCCTCTGCCGCTGGGGATGCAGCGCGCAGGAGCCCCCGCCGGGGCGGGGGCTCCCTTGTCGCACCCGGACGGCGCGGTGGTCAGGCCTTCGCCGCCTCGAAGTCGGCCGTGTACGAGCCGCTGGTGGCCATGCTGTTGGCCTTGGACCGCACGTAGAGGGCGGACTGGCCGGCGTCGGCGTTGGACGCCTCGCCCTTCCAGGCCTTGAGCGCCGGGTCCTGGAGGGCCCGGCCGTAGGAGAAGCTGAGCGCCCACGGGTGGGGGCCCATGCGGTTCATGGCGTTGAGGTGCTCGGTGGCCACCTCGGCGCTCTGGCCCCCGGAGAGGAAGGCGATGCCGGGCACGGCCGCCGGCACCGTCTGGCGCAGGAGCTCGACGGTCTTCTCGGCCACCTCCTGCACGCCGGCCTGCTCGGGGCACTTCTTGCCGGAGATGGCCATGTTGGGCTTGAGGATCATGCCGTCCAGCCGGACCCGGTGCAGGGCCAGGGCCGAGAACACCGCCCGGTGCGTCTCGAGGGTGACCTGGTAGCAGGTGTCGATGTCGTTCTCCCAGTCCATGAGGACCTCGGGCTCGACGATGGGCACCAGCCCCCCCTCCTGGCAGATGGAGGCGTAGCGGGCCAGGGCGTGGGCGTTGGCCTCGATGCAGTAGCGGGTGGGGATGCCCTCGCCGATGGTGATCACCGCCCGCCACTTGGCGAACTTGGCGCCCAGCGAGACGTACTCGGCCACCCGGTCCCGCAGGTTGTCGAGGCCCTCGGTGATCTTCTCCTCGGGCGAGAAGGGCAGCGGCTTGGCGCCGGTGTCGACCTTGATGCCGGGGAGGATGCCGAGTCCCTCCAGCAGCTCGGGGAAGGGGACGCCGTCGGTGGTGGACTGGCGGAGCGTCTC
>JBKHXC010000134.1:0-3136 GCA_046566225.1 Acidimicrobiia bacterium | reverse complement strand
TACCCCAAGTACGGCCCGGGGATGATGTGGGAGCGGGCCCGGGACCTGGTCGAGGCGCAGGGCAGCAAGGTCATCATGGAGACGCGCGTCACCCGCATCCACCACCGGGGTGGTCGGGCGGTGGCCGTCACCGCCGAGACCGAGGGCGTCGCCACCCGCTACGACGCCGACCACGTCATCTCCTCCATGCCCCTCGGGGCCCTGGTGAAGGCCATGGACCCGCCTCCGCCGGCCGAGGTGCTGGCCGCCGCCGACGGCCTGCGCTACCGCGACTTCCTCACCATCGCCCTGGTGGTCCCCCAGGAGGCCGGCTTCCCCGACAACTGGATCTACGTGCACTCCCCCGACGTGAAGCTGGGCCGCATCCAGAACTTCGGGTCGTGGTCGCCCTACCTGGTCAAGGACGGGCGCACGTGCCTCGGCCTCGAGTACTTCGTGTTCGAGGGCGACGACCTGTGGGCCAGCGCCGACGCCGACCTGGTCGAGCTGGGCAAGCGGGAGCTGGAGGAGCTGGGGCTGGTGGCCGCCGACCGGGTGGAGGCGGGCTATGTGATCCGGATGCCCAAGGCCTACCCCATGTACGACGACGCCTACAAGGCCCACGTCGGGACCATGCGGGCGTGGATGGAGGCCAACGTGGCCAACGTCCACCCGGTCGGTCGCAACGGCATGCACCGCTACAACAACCAGGACCACTCGATGTACACGGCCATGCTGTCGGTGGACAACATCCTCGGCGCCTCCCACGACATCTGGGACGTCAACGTGGAGGCCGAGTACCACGAGGAGGTCCGCCGGCCGCCGGCAGCCCCGGGCGGCGTCGCCGGCGGGTGAGCATCCGCCACGTGGTCCTGTTCCGCTTCGCCGACGCGGGCCGGGCGGGGGAATGCGTGGCCCGCCTGCGGGCCATGGCCGGGCGCATCCCCCAGGTGCGGGGCCTGGAGGCGGGCGTGAACCGGGTGCCGTCGGAGCGGGCCTACGACGTCGGCCTGGTGGTGACCCTGGACTCGCTCGACGACCTGGCGGCCTATCGCGACCACCCCGCCCACCGGCCCGTCCTGGACTGGGTCCGCGAGCACGCCACGGCCACGGCGGCCGCCGACTTCGACCCCGACGCCCCGTAGGGGCGTCGACCTCATTCGTTCGCCTCGCGCTCCGGCCCTGTCCTCTCCCGGTGTCCGCGGCCGCAGCGGCCGCCTGCGGCGGCGAATCCGGCGGTAGGGGAGGGGCCGTCAGGCGCGGGCGGCCGCCAGCCGCTCGGCGAGGGCGTGGACGAGGGGCACCAGGCGGGCCCGGTCGGGGACGAGGGGCGCCTCCACGCCCTCCTCGAGCGCCCCCTCGGCGCACACCGGCCCCACGCAGGCCGCCACCACCGGCCCGTTGAGCGCCTCCCGCAGGCGGCCGTCGAGCCCGGCGGAGGCGGCGATCACGAACAGGTTGTGCACGGCGGGGGCGGTGGTGAAGGTCACCGCCGCCAGCCGGCCGTCGCAGGCGGCCTCGGCCAGGGCGACGGCGGGCCCGCGGTCGTCGGGGAGGCTGGCCCGGTAGGCGTCCACCTCCACCACGTCGGCGCCGGCGGCGGCCAGGCGGGCCACGGTGCGGGGCATGGCGGTGCCGTGGAGCTGGAGCACGACCCGGGCACCGTCGAGGGGCTCGGCCAGCACGGCGGCCAGCAGCTCCTCGAAGCGCTCGTTGGGCGCCCGGTACCACTCCCGCAGCCCGACCGAGGCGTTGGCCGACGCCGCCTTGGCGCCCCGGTTGGCCACCCGGGCGTGGGCCAGGGCGGCGATCAGCGCCTCCCGCAGGCCCCACTCCTCGGCGGCGCCCAGCCAGGCCCGCATCCCGAACCCGGTCGACGCCAGGAGCAGGGTGGGTGGGCGCTCGATCACCGCCTCGGTGGCCGCTCGCAGGCCGTCGTCGCCGCCCGAGGGCGTGATGCGGATGGTCGGCCCGTGCAGGGTGGAGGCGCCCCGGTCGGCCAGGAGCCGGGCCTGCTCGTCGGCCCGCCGCTCGGCGGTGATGCCCACGGTCAGCCCGGCCAGGACGCCCTCCACACCGCCATGCTCGCGCCGAAGGAGCATCGGCTCGGAACCGGAGGTGGTTCCGAGCCGAGCCGGCGGTGCTCCTACCAGCGCAGGATGGCGCCCAGGCCGTCGGCGACGCCGGCGTCGGCGGGCACCACCCGGATCCCGGCGCCCGTGCCCAGGGCGGCGCGCACGGCCACGTCGACCAGCCGGGCCGGGCGGGGATCGCCCACGCCCAGGTCCCCCAGGGCGGCCGCGGTGGCGGCGGCGTGCACGGGCTCGGGGCCGAACCAGGCGGTGCGGTCGTCGGCGCCGTCGTCGGCCACGAGCAGCACGTCGACCCGGCCGCCGGCGAGGGCGGCCAGGACCTGGTCGCCGCCCTCGGCCGCCCGGTCGCCCTGGCCCCGCTCCTCGGCGAACTTCTCCAGCAGGGAGGCGGTGTCCTCGGCGACCGCCTCGTCGACCAGCCGGGCCACCTCGTCGGCCAGCGCCGGCCCCGAGCCGTCGGCCGCCCGCCCGGCGCCCGCCCGGCGCAGGATGCCGGTCAGCTCGCCGGGCAGCGCCTCCTCCAGCAGGGCCACGGCCCGCACGTCGCCGGCCACCACGACGAGGCGGGCGCCGGTGCGCTCGGCGAGTGCGGCGACCTCGGCCGCCGCGCCGGCCGCGTTCCGCTCCCAGGTGTTCTCCGCCCGCTGCTGGTAGCGCCGGTTGGACCAGCCCCCGGCCTGCACCTTGCGGATGGGGAAGTCGTCTCCGCCGGCCTCCCGGCGCAGTTCGGGACCGTCCCGGCGCACGGCCACCAGGTCGGCGCCCTCCCGGTCGGCGACCACCACGACGTGGGGCGGGCTGGCCTGGCGCCACCCGATCACCGGCACCAGGGTGGGCAGCGGGGCCCAGCGGGCGAGCGGGGCGGCCGGCGGCCGGTCGGCGTGCTCCACGTGGGAGGCGCCGTCGGCCCGCACCACCACGGCCAGGGCCTCGCCGTGGAGGTGGGCGTCGGCGACCAGGGGGTCCACCGCGGCCAGGACGGCGTCGGGCGCACCGGCGGCGGCCAGCTCCTGCCTGGCCGCCCGCCACCGCAGCTCCGACCGCCGGGCGGCGTTGTCGACGGC
>JBKHXC010000133.1:0-7280 GCA_046566225.1 Acidimicrobiia bacterium | reverse complement strand
CAGGTAGATGCCCCGCCCGCCCAGGCCTTCGCCGGCCTGGAAGGGGTAGACGCAGGCCAGCTGGGCCGTGGTGGCCCGGTGGCGGGGCAGGCGCAACCCGGGCGGGCACACGGCCGCGGTGGCGCGGCGCCACCGGCGGGAATGCGACCGCGGTGGCGCAAGGACGGCCGCCGGCATCCGGCCACCAGCCGGGGGGCCAGGCCGGAGGCGAGGGGGAGGCAGGCGGCCGCCCCCTGGTCGTGGCGGCGGTCGAGGGAGCGCAGCTCGATGCCGCAGGCCGCCGCGGCCTGGACGACGTCGGCGCAGGCGCGCTCCAGGGACTCGGGGTCGGGGGCGCACACGTCGACCACGCCGGCGTAGGCCAGCTCGGCGAAGCCGGCCACCAGCTCCTCCTCCCGCTCCTCCACCGCCGCCGACGCCCGGCGGTGGTGGGCGCCGACCCGAAAGCCGCTGCGGCGGCGTTGGTCGACGTCGGCCTCCAGGCGGGCGGCCTGGCGGGCGATGGCCCGCTGGCTGACCCGGGGCGGGACGGGCGTGTAGGACACGGCGATGGTGCGCACGGCGCCGGCGTAGAGCAGCAGGTCGGCCATCCAGGTCGGGCCCACCTCGGCCCGGGGCCACTCGGTGAGGGCGAAGGTGCGGTGCAGGGAGCCGTCCACCTCCCACCAGCGCCGTCCGGCGGTGGCGCACAGGGGCCCGGCGCCCGCCGGCGCCACCACCCCGGCCCGCTCCCCCAGGCTGCGGGCCCGGCGGTCCAGGGCGGCCAGGGTCGTGGGGTCGAGGCGCACGCGGAGGGCCCGGGCCAGCTCGGCGACGGTGAGCGGCGCCGACACCGACAGGCCGGCCGCCTCCAGGCGCCGGGCCAGGCGGCGCACCTCCTCGGCCAGCACCTCGGTGGCGGCCGCGCTGCGGTCCCCGTCGTGGCGGGCCTCCAGGCGCACGCGGCGCATCGACACCACCACGGTGACCAGCACCTCGTGGCGGGTGGCCACCGGGGCGGCAGAGCGCAGCAGCTGGCGGTAGGAGGCGACGGCCGGATCGGTCGGGTCGTCGAGGGCGTGCTCGGCGAGGTAGGCGTGGGTGTCCTCCATGCCGGCCGGGGCCGCCCACTCGCTCCAGCGCACCTCCACCACCGCGGCGGCCTCCCGACAGAATGCGCCCAGCGCGTCGCCCCACAGAGCGAGCAGGGCGTCCTGGTCGGCCCGCTCCACCAGGGCGAACTGGCGCCCGGCCACCCTCAGCGTGGCGGCCAGCGTCCCCGCGTCGCGATCGGCCACCACCGCCATCTCCGCCCCGCCCGGCCCGGGCACGGCCGCCACCACCTGGGCGTCCAGGGGCGGCGGGAGGGGCGGCGTGGCTGGGGCCGGTCCCGAGAGGGTGTGCAGGGGGGCGAACCAGGTGCGGGCCCGGCGCTGAGCGGCCCAGCGCAGGGCGTGGGGGGCCCACTCCACCAGGGGACGCCCGCCCAGGCGGCCGAGGGCCAGGGTGCCGGCGACGGCCAGGACCAGAGCACCGAGGAGAAGGGGGGCGCCGTAGTGGACGGCCACCGCCGCGGTGACCAGGGCGGTGCCCAGCACCACCACCTGGGCCCCGCCCAGACCCAGGAACCACCCGGTGCGGTCCCGGGGATTGAGGCGGTAGGTGCGCTCGCTCATGAGCCCGCCACCCCCTCGGCCACCGCCGCGGTCCGCCGCGCCGCCTTGGCCGCCACCCCCACCGGAACCATCGCGCCGGCCGCCGCCAGCGCGGGAACGGCAGCCACCGGGGGGCGGCGGCCGCACCACCGGCGAGCCCGCCCGCTTCCCCACTGCCGGCCGCCGACGGCGCCGGAACCGGAGCAGCGCCTCCCCCGCCGCCCGGAACGCGACCGGGAGCGCCGCCACCGCCGCCGGACGGGCCCGAGCCTCCTGACCCTCCCTCGGCGTCGGAGCCGGCGCCCGGGCGGGGGCCGCCGGTGCCGGACAGTCGGCGCAGGCCCTGGACGTAGTAGGCGCCCTGGGCGCCGGTCTGGGCCGCCCGCAGGGGCCCCCGGCTGATGCCCTGGGCCAGCACGGCGGCCTCGAAGACGGGCAGGAGCTTGAGCACTACGAACGGGGCGAAGGCGGCCAGCACCATGAGCGCCGCCCCCAGCACCACCGCCCCGATGGTGAGCCCGGCGGCGGTTCCCACCCCGCCCTCGCTCGGGCCACCCCCGCCCACCGCGGCGGCCCCGAGGCCGAGGGCCAAGGCGATGGCGAACTTGGAGACGATGAGGGCGATGCCGAGGCGGCACAGCTGGTGCCAGGCGCCGGCCAGGGCCGGCCACACCCGGGCGGCCAGCACCACCGGGGCGAAGGCGACCAGCAGGTAGATGAGCGCCGAGCGCACCACCAGCTCGATCCACACCAGCACGGCCCCGAGCACGAACAGCGCCACGAAGGCGGGCCCGAACAGGCCCAGGCGCAGGATGGCGTCGGGATCGCCGAACTGGAAGAAGCGCCCCAGGCTGTCGGGGGCGTTGCGCAACACCAGGGCGGAGGCGGCGTCGGTCACGGCCAGCAACACGGCGGTGACGGCGGTGAGGGCGACCATGGCCACCACCGACATCGGCACCTCCACCGCCGCGGTGCGCACCATGAGGCCGACGTCGCCCCGAACCAGGCCCTGGACGACGGCGGCCAGCAGGAACAGCACCAGCAGGGCGGCGGCCAACAGCACCACGGCCTGGGTGATCTCCCGGGCCCGGGGACCGGCGAACCAGCCCTGGTCCAGGCTGACGGTCGACGAGGAGTCGAGGTAGTCGAGAACCTCGCCCATTACCCGGCCCGCCGCGTTGCCCAGGGCCCGGGCCAGGCGGCCCACGAAGAACTCGAAGGCCGACTCGGCGGCCGACGACGCCACCCCGCCCAGCACGCCGGTGACGGCCTCGCCCACGGCGGAGACGGGGTTGGGCACGCCGGCCAGGACCACGGCGGTCACGCCACCGGATCGAAGCCCGCCAGGCGGGCCTCGAGGGCGGCGGGGTCGTCGGCCGGCTGGTAGCCGGGGGCGGGGCGGGGGCCGGGGGCGTCGGAGAAGGCGGCCACCCGCCAGTCGTCGCGCTCCCACACCAGGCGGTAGGAGTCGGTGACCCACTCCTCGTAGGTGGCGATGCCGGCGCCGGCGACCACGCCCACGTACCAGACATCGACGTCGACCTCGGTGGCGCTCACCGCCGTGGCCCGCACGGCCAGGGGGGCGACCCGGTAGGTGAGGGCACCCGGGGGCCAGGTCTCCCGCAGCCGGGCCAGGCGGGCCACCACGTCGGCGACCAGCGCCTCCGCGGACGCGTCCGCCGCCATGGCCCGCCACGCCGCCCCGGCGGCGTGGGGGTCGAGGCCGACCAGACCCTCGTTGAGGCGGGCGAAGGCCACGCCGGCGGCCCGGGCGCCGGAGACGTCGGAGCAGAAGCCGGCCGGCGCGCCGTCCACAACAGCCTTCGGGCCGGGCTCAGGACAGGACGCAGCGCGATCCGTCGGCGCCGGGCTCGAGCTGGGCCAGGCCGACGGCGTCGAGCTCGAGGCGCGCACCGTCCTCCCCCGGGCGCACCCGACAAGGGACAACGAGACCACGACGGCGAGGACCACCCACCGGGCGAACCGGCGGGAGCTGGGCGCCCGGCGGCTCACGCCGGCTCCCCGCCGCGTGCGCACGGCGTCGGGCAACGCCGGAGGTGGCGGTTGCGGATCGACTGGGCCAGTGCGAGCACGCGCTCGCCTCGGCCGTTGCGGATGAGGTCGCAGGGCCGGCAGCCGTCGAGGCGGCGGTGGCGGAGGTGGAACCAGCGCTCGACCTCGGCCGGCGCCATGGTGACGAGCAGGCAGTCGACCGTCTGCTCGATGAGGCGCTGCTGGGCTTCGCTGAGGGCCATCGCTCAGCCCCGGGCGGCGGTGAACAGGGTGTTGACGATCACGGCGGCCAGACCGGTGAGGACGGCGCCCACCGCCCCCGAGGCGGCCAGGATCTTGCCCTTGCCGGCCTGGAACCCGTTGCCGAACTGCTGGCAGATGCCCCAGATGGCGGCGCCCACCAGTAGGCTGACCACGCTTCCCCACAGGGCGAACTGCCCCGCCCAGTTGATGAGCCGCTGCATCATCTGGCCGCCCGGGAACCCGGCCGACGTCGGGTTCACCTCCACCTGGGCGACGACGTAGGCGTGGGCGTGGGCGACGCCGGGGCCGACGAGGCTGAGGGTGACCGCGGTGAGCGCGGCCAGGGCGGTACGTAGGGGGGTACGCATTGTGGGGCGCCTCCTGGGTGTGAGCCGGTGTCCCAACTACTGGTGCCGAGGGTTGCCCTATCCGGACAACGGGATGGTCGGGCCGAGCCGCTGCCCACTCCGGGCCTCAGGAGGGGAGGCGGACCACTTAGCGAGCTAAAGGCAGTAGCGGTGCTTGACCTCAAACCGACTGGGACGCGGCGAGAGCGCTAAGTCCAACCCTGGATGGTGCCGCCCGGTAGCGGCTTCAGAACCATCGGTTCGCCGGGTGGTCGTCGCCGTGCGCCGCGAGGAGAGTGCGACGCCTGGAGCCGGGCCGGAGGTCTAGAGACTTCCCGCGCTCGATGTAATCCTCGTAGAGTGCCCGAGCGAACGACGCGGTTGCCAGAGCGATGAGTTCGAATCGGTGCGCACGGTTGGTCGGCGTATGACTGGCGACGCGCCTTTCGAGCTCACCGACACTCGTGCACAGTTCGAGTTCGCTCCTCCAGGCCCCGAGTTCGTCGATTGCGAAGTCGATCGAGTAGTTGATCTCGTTCCGCACGGCAGCAAGGGACGGCGGGCCGGTAGCCAGCTGGCGGAGAGATGCGAGCGCGAACGTAGCCGCAGCGTCGTTCCCCGGAAGGCCTCGCAGTCGATCGATGACATCGACGAACTGCGACCACAGCGCCTTATGTGACCCAGTGCCCTGCTGGTGTAGTCCGATTACCGCATGGTTGGTATAGATCGAAGGCCGCTCGGTCAGGCGGTAAAGGCCGGCCGGGAGCTGTCCCAGGGCCGGGAGGCTTCTCGCACCAAGTCCCAACATCGTCATAAGCGTCTGCGTCCCGTAGAACGCACAGTAGTAACCAGTGACAGCGGTCCACGAAGGGTCAACTCGGGTCGAATGAATACTCCAGTAGGTGACGAACTGTCGTAGGAAGCGGCTGTACCAGCGCTCGACATCAGAGATACGAGCGATCTGGACGGCGTCGATCGGAAGATCGACCTCCCACCGCTTCTTCGTGATCTTGACGAGTTGCCCTTCGTACAGGCCGAGCGTGGTGATGAAGTTGAGTCGGTTATCAAGCCTTGCCGTACCCAACGCCTGGCGGCTCATTCGACGGGCCTCGGCGTATGCCACAGACTGAATGATCACGAGTGCAAAGTCAGAGCATATCGGCGGTGACCGCTGGTGGCGTAATCAAGGCTGCCCTCATGTCGGCAACAAGTTTGGCCTTGCTCGGTCGATTACTTCCGAGGTAGGCGTCGAAGTCGATCGCGTTCAAAGGAGCGAGTGTTTCCGTCAGGGCGTCAGGCTTAAGGGATCCGGCACGTACGAGAGTCTGATCGGCTACGTCGTTAAAAATCTCGAAGAACGCCTGCAGGATAGTCGCCTTCGTTAGGTCGTTGTTGCGAGCGCCACTCGACACGATCACGCGATCCGCTGCTATAAGAAAGTTCGCGACCAACTTCGCTTGATCCTCCAGCGGCATCGTGGTGAGGACACCCGCCTCGACGACGCGCTTCATCGCAGTATTGAAGGTTACTCGGGAGATCGAGCCAGTCGTCTTCGCTGCCGGCGAGAACCGCCCGTGTAGAGGCGTGCTGTGATCGGCGGCCACGAGGTCGAACAATCGGCGGAGCTTCTCCTCGATTGTAGTCTCAGTTCCTGCGAGTTGCTTTATGTCTAGTAGCAGAGCCGGAGGTACGCCCTTCTGGTTTGTGTTGATATCAATGAAGAGCTGCACCTCGTCTTGGCGCGAGAGGCCATCGTAGATCGCAACTACGAAATCGAAATTATGCACGGAGTGCTCCATAGAGAACAACCGATGCTGACCGTCTATGACGAGAAAGGAACCGCCCTCAACCTCATTCCAGGAAACCTTCCCCCGCGAGAAACTGAGGTTCGCCTCGGGTTGGGCACTCAGGATCACGTTCGTGGGGATCGAGAACCCTTTGTCCAGGTACCGGGCGATGTCGATTGCCCGGCTGCGGCTGAGCGCCCGGTTGAAGCCCTCGACCGGATCGTCTGTGCGGCGACTGACGAAGCATGTCCTGAGGATCGACTTCCCGGGGACGACTGCCGAGTAGAAGGTGAAGCGGTTTTGCGTGACCTTGACGGCCGGAAAGCGTTGCACGGACAAAGTCTCGCAGAAGTCGCTAAGGCTCCACACCAAGGGCGGCCGACGGGCCGCCCGGACAGCCGAGCGCAGCGCGCCCTCCGGTTCCCTCGCAGCCGATCGCCTTATTCCGCTGGTTTGCGTGGTACCACACCGACGACACTCCCCGGTGATCGTGGATGCCGCCAGACCGCGCCTAGTCGCGCCGACGCGAGAGCTGGGCGGGCCCGTACGTCCAGCCGGGCGAGCCTACCCGCTGGCCGCGATCTCGGCCCGGAGCCGCTCGTAGAGGTGGGTGACCTCGGGGTCGACGCCGGCGGTGGGGTCGAGCGCCTGCTCGGCCAGGCGACGGGAGCGGTAGGCGAGCTTGAGGCCGTCGGGGTCGAGGCGGTGACGGGCCACGCGCATCTCCCAGTCGAACAGGCTGAGCTGGCCGGGCGTGGCCAGGTGACCTTGCTTGGTGGCCCACAGCGTGGTGTCGGGGTCGCCGGCGGCCAGGGCCAGGGCGGCAAGGTCGTCGGCCGCCTTGGTGATCTCCCGCTGCATGTCGTAGACGAGCAGCTCGGAGTACGCCCATCCGTAGGCGCCGCGGTCGTCGAGGCATCCCCCGAACGGCTCGCCCCGCACCAGGGCCAGGGCCTCCCGCCACAAGGCCATGGCCTCGGCCGCGTTGGTCTTGGCCGCCTTGGTGGCGGCGGCAGCCAGCTGGCGGAACAGGGTCCAGTCACAGCCCACCGCCTCGCCCAGCAGGTAGGCGCCGGCGACCGCCGGCGGCAGCAGGCCCCGGTCGCGGCCCAGGTGGCCGCGCAAGCGCGACATGGCCTCCCGGAACGACTTGGGGTCGATCTCCTTGTCCGGCCACACCGCGGCCCGCAGGCGCTCGCCGCCCACCGGGCCGTCGTGGGTGGCCAGGTAGGCGACGATCTCCTCGTACTTGCGCC
>JBKHXC010000132.1:0-2993 GCA_046566225.1 Acidimicrobiia bacterium | reverse complement strand
CTCCTCCAGGGCCCAGATGCCCATCCGCGCCTGGGCGGCCCGGGCCGCCGCGTCCTTCACGGCCTGGTCGGGGGAGGCCAGCAGGCGGTCGAGGGCGCTGCGCACGTCGCCCCGGGACTCCTCGGTGGGGCGGTCCTGGACCATGACCCACTCGCACACCCGGGCCATGTCGGCCCCCGAGGCGGCCGCGGTGTACAACAGCCCGGAGAGCAGGATCTCGGCCTGGGCCAGCCAGAAGTCGACGCCGCCCTTGACGTTGTCGCCCGTCGGCGCCGTCTCGCACAGGGCCCGGGCCGCCCGCTGGGCGCCGAGCACGCTGCCCGCCGCCCGCAGCGGCGACCACACGGCAGAGGCCGACCCGGTGGTGTCGGTCGGGTCGTAGACGGCGACGGTGCCCAGGCTGGCCCGCCACCCCGAGGTGGTGGCCAGCAGGTCGGCCTTGACCGACGACAGTACGGCCGGGCCCTCCCAGGACAAGATGCCGCTCACCGCCGCGGTGGTCTTGCCCGAGCGCGAGGGCCCGATGAGCGCCACCGCCCCCCGGTCGCCCCGCCGGTCCCGGGGCGGGCGGCGCGGGCGGCGGGTCGGGGTCGACTCGGTGGCCAGCAGGGTGCGCCCGTGGCGGCCGAGCAGGAACCGTCCCGGGTGCCGCCGCGCCACGGCCAGGGGCCGCAGGTCGCGGGCGGTGGCGAAGCGGGGCCGGGAGTCGACGCCGAGGGGCCGGCGGGGGGCGGTGCCCACCTTCGAGCGCAGCGCCACCCGGGCCACGGCGCCGGCCAGGGCCAGGCCGGTGGCGGCCACCGCCGAGGTGGCGGCCCAGTAGGCGACGGGACCGGGTAGGGCGCCCGAGGAGGCGGGAGGCCAGGCCCGGGCCGGGTCGCTCAGGTGGGAGGGAAGGCGACCGGCGGCGGCCAGCGCATCGGAGAACGAGGCGTGCCAGTCCCCGCCAGTGGCGGCGGCGGCCACCAAGGCACCGGCCCACACCACCCCGCCCACTACCGCGGCGGTGCCAGCCAGGCCGACCACCAGGATCTCGAAGGCCGACAGCCCGGAGCGCTCCATGCCCCCAAAGGCCCCGTCGGCCGCGGCGATCTCGCGACCCGGGGGCGGATTTCTCCGCCCGGGCGCGAGATGGCGGCCCGGCATCCGGCCTGTGGAGGGCGACCACCGCCCGCCGACGAGGAGGACCCGCCATGGGCCGCATCTACGAGGATCTTGAGGACCACGAGGGCCACGTCGCCCGCTACGCAGCCGCCAGCCCGGACACGGCGAAGGGGGCGTCCGGCGGCGCCACCCACGTCCCGGTATGCACTTGCGGATGGAGGGGCAACGCCCATCCGGCCGACGACGATGGCTACGACGCCGCCCTCGAGGAGTGGGACGACCGCCACGCCCAGCCCCTGCTGGCGCTCACGCCCCCGTTCGAGCTGCGCCAGCAGGCGGCCGAGTTCCGTCGGGGTCTCGCCGCCCTGGTGGCTGAGCGCCCAGGCGCCGCCTTGGCCGCCGCCGAGGAGCTCCAGCGCTGGGCCGACGCCTTGGCCGCTCGGGCCCGGGCCGCGCTCCACGGCCCGGCGCGCACCGGCCGGCGCCTGGGGCGGTAGGGCGGCGAGAAGTATCGTCAGGCGTTGCCGAAGACGACGGGGCCGGGCTGGATAACCACCGCTGAGGTGGCCGAGCGCGGTCAGCGGCCGGGATACAAGATCGGCCGCCTGATCCGGCTGCGTACTGCCGAGGTGGAGGCCTTCGCTGCCGACGACGGCGGACAGCCGGGAGGGCGGAGAGCAAGATCAGGCTGCCATGCCGTCGCGATGCGCGTGGGCGGCTGCTCCGGCGCAACGCCGCCGCTGCGCGGCTCAGCGCCGGGTGCCGCCGAGCTTGAGCTTGCGCCGTGCCGCGAGCCGCTGGAGGTCGGCCGCCCGCACGAAGCGCACGGCGCGCTGGCGGCTGCCGGGTGCCACGACGTAGGGGAGCTCGGCGTCGTTCAGCCACCGCCAGAACGTGGCCGGCGACACGCCCAGCCGGGCGGCGGCCTGCTCGAAGCTCAACAGCTCCTCGCCGGCGTCGACGGCGACGGGGCGGCTCTTGCTCTCCCTCCGCCCCGGTGCCACCCGTTGGCTCTCGAGCCACGCCTCGACGTCGGAGGGGTGGAAGCGCATCTCGTCGCCGCGGCGGAGCACGCGCAGTTGACACCCGTAGACGGCTGTCCAGAACACCCTCGCCGGCACGCCCGTCGTCGCCAGGGCCTCCTCGGCGCTGAGCGTTCCCCCAGCCGGCGCCGGGTCGGCGATGGCGGACAGGAGCGGGAGACGCACGAGCCAGCGGCCGCGCTCGTCCTTGCGAGCCTCGAGGTGGCCCCGCCGGATCATCGCCCCCACGCTGCTCGGGGCCACGCGGAGGCGCTCGGCGGCCACGTCGGGGAGCACCCACTGGGTGTTGTCGTCGTCGTCGGGCGCCGCCACGGCTCCAAGCTTCGCCCGTGGCCACGGCCGGCGCCCGCTCGCCGGCATCTCGTAGGGTTCACGATCAGCCGCGATAGCACCCGCGACGGGGGGCGACCTCTGCGCTGCCGGCCACGGCTTGGTGACCGTCCCGACCACTGACCGATGCCTGGCGGTCGCTCCACGTGAGTACGCCGGTGCCCGGGCGCCGAGGTGCATGGTCGAACGACCGATCCAGGGCCACGCCTCGACGCTATGTGCGGCGCCACCGCGTCGGCCTGTAGCCCAGCTTCATCGGCTCGCCACGCTGGGCGGGTGAATCCGCGATCGCCGGTTCGGCGCGCCGGGCGCGGTCGGCGAGGTCGGGTGATATGGACGCTCCGACCCGGCGATACGGGGCGGTCAGGACCGCCGAAGGCGACGGCGTTTGGGGGCACTGACTCTCACCCAGGACGAGTCAACACCCAGGCCGGCGATCAAGGATGCCCACGCCCCGGGCGTCATCCCGTCACCCAAGGGCCGCGAGCGCCTGGCGAAGCTCCGCCGTCCGGTCGA
>JBKHXC010000131.1:0-5696 GCA_046566225.1 Acidimicrobiia bacterium | reverse complement strand
CCGCAAGATCCGCAAGCCCGAGCCCTACAAGGGCAAGGGCGTGCGCTACGCCGGCGAGGTCGTGCAACGCAAGGCCGGGAAGGCGGCCAAGTGAGCGCCAACCGCCAGCACGAGCTGCGCCGCACCCGCCACCGGCGGGTGCGCCGCAAGGTGTCCGGCACCGCCGAGCGCCCCCGCCTGGCCGTGTTCCGGTCGGCCCGCCACATGGTCGCCCAGGTCATCGACGACACCACCGGCCGCACCCTGGCCGCGGCGTCCACCGTCGAGCCGTCCCTGCGCTCGGGCGCCACCGGCAACAAGGCGGCGGCCGCCGCCGTGGGCCGGCTGGTGGGCGAGCGGGCCCGGGAGGCGGGCATCAGCCGCGTGGTGTTCGACCGCGGCGGCTTCCTCTACCACGGCCGGGTCGCGGCCGTGGCCGACGCCGCCCGCCAGGCCGGGCTCGAGTTCTAGGTCCCTGAAAGGCACTTATGGCTGAATCGCAATTCGAGGAGCGGCCCATCGGCCGGCCCAACCGGGTCGCCAAGGTGGTCAAGGGCGGTCGGCGGTTCTCCTTCGCCGCGCTCATGGTCGTCGGCGACGGGAGCGGGAGGGTCGGCCTCGGCTACGGCAAGGCCAAGGAGGTCGCCCTCGCCATGCAGAAGGCGGCCGACGACGCCCGCAAGAACGTGTTCACCGTGCCGCTGGCCGGCTCCACCATCGTCCACCCCGTCATCGGCGAGGCGGGCGCCGGCCGGGTGCTGCTCAAGCCCGCCGCCCCCGGCACCGTCGTCATCGCCGGCGGGGCGGCCCGCATCATCCTGGAGGCGGCCGGCATCCACGACGTGCTGGCCAAGTCGCTGGGCTCGTCCAACGCCATCAACGTGGCCCACGCCACCATCGCCGGGCTCAAGGCCCTCATGTCGCCCGAGGACGTGGCCCGCCGGCGGGGCCTGTCGCCCGAGGAGGTCGCCCCCGCCGGGGTGCTGCGCGCCTACCGGGAGACCCGCCGCGGCGCCCACGTGCCGGGGGAGGTGGCGTAGCGGTGGGCAGCCTCCAGGTCACCCAGGTCCGCTCGGCCATCGGCACCAAGCCCAAGCACCGGGGGACCCTGCGGGCCCTCGGCCTGCGGGGCGTGGGCCGGTCCAACACGCTGCCCGACCGCCCGGAGATCCGGGGCATGATCGCCCGCGTCCCCCACCTGGTGCGGGTCACCGAAGTCGAGGAGGAGTCGTGAAGCCCCACGACCTGAAGCCGCCCGCAGGGTCCACCTCCCCCCGCCGCCGCGTCGGCCGGGGCACCGCCGGCAAGGGCGGCAAGACCGCCGGGCGGGGCACCAAGGGCCAGGGCGCCCGGGGCCAGGTGCGCCCCGGCTTCGAGGGCGGCCAGCTGCCGCTCAAGCAGCGCATCCCCAAGCTGAAGGGCTTCACCAACCCCTTCCGCGTCGAGTACACGGTCGTCAACCTCGACGCCCTGGAGGGCTTCGAGGGCGACGACGTCAACCCCGACACCCTCCGGGCCGCCGGCCTGGTGCACAAGTCGGGGCTGGTCAAGGTGCTGGGCCGGGGCGAGCTGCGCCGCGCCGTGCGGGTCCGCGCCCACGCCTTCTCCCGCTCGGCCGAGGCGGCCATCACCGGGGCGGGGGGTAGCGTGGAGGTCATCCCGCCCCCCTTCGGCCACGGGCGCCCGCCCGCCCGAGGCAACGCCCTCACCAACCGCTAGTCCCCGGGGGCGCACCCCGCCAGCGCAGGAGCAACGGCATTGCTCGGAAGCCTCAAGAACATGTTCAAGGTCCCGGACCTCCGGAACAAGATCATGTTCACCCTGTTCATCATCGTGCTGTACCGGCTGGGGTCGCACGTTCCCGTGCCCGGGATCGACTTCGACGCCGTCCAGCGCCTCCAGGAGTCGGCCGAGGCGGGCGGCGTGCTGGGCTTCCTCAACCTGTTCTCGGGAGGGGCGCTCACCCGCTTCGCCGTGTTCGGGCTGGGCATCATGCCCTACATCACCAGCTCGATCATCGTGCAGCTCCTGGGGGTGGTGATCCCCAAGCTCGAGCAGTGGCGCAACGAGGGCGCGGTCGGCCAGAAGAAGATCACCCAGACGACCCGCTACCTCACCATCGCCCTGGCCATCATGCAGTCCACCGGCCTGGCGTTCGTGTTCCACAACGGCGGCCAGGGCTTCAACGTGAGCGGCGACCTGGACCTGATCCCCCGGTTCACCGTCCCCCGGGTGCTCCTGGTGGTCCTGACGATGACGGCCGGCACCGCCTTCGTCATGTGGCTGGGCGAGCTCATCACCCAGCGGGGCATCGGCCAGGGGATGTCGATCATCATCTTCGCCAACGTGGTGTCGGGCATGCCGGCCGGCGGCGCCGCCGTGCGGGCCGAGGGCGGCGACGTCAAGTTCGCCATCATCCTCGCTCTCACCCTGGCCCTCCTGGCCGCCATCGTGTTCATCGAGCAGGGGCAGCGCCGCATCCCGGTGCAGTTCGCCAAGCGGGTGGTGGGCCGCAAGATGTACGGCGGCCAGAGCACCTACATCCCCCTCAAGGTGAACCAGTCGGGCGTCATCCCGATCATCTTCGCCAGCTCGGTCCTCTACTTCCCGGTGCTGCTGTCCAACGTGGTGCCCTGGGTCGGCGTCCAGCGCTGGATCAACGACAACCTGACCCAGCCGGACAGCATCGTGTACATCCTCCTGTACGGCGTCATGATCGTCGCCTTCGCCTACTTCTACACCGCCATCGCCTTCGACCCGCACAAGCAGGCCGACGTCATCCGCAAGCAGGGCGGCTGCATCCCCGGCATCCGGCCCGGCCTCCCCACCGAGCGCCACCTGGCCGGCATCCTCAACCGGATCACGCTGCCGGGGTCGCTGTTCCTGGCCTTCATCGCCCTGCTGCCGTCCCTCTTCCTCGCCTGGTGGGGCATCAACAACTACCCCTTCGCCGGCACGACGCTGCTCATCGCCGCCGGCGTCGCCCTGGAGACGATGAAGCAGATCGACAGCCAGCTGATGATGCGGAACTACGAGGGCTTCCTGAAGTAAGTGCCCCGGTCCGGCCCCAGGCTCGTGATCCTCGGCAAGCAGGGCGCCGGCAAGGGCACGCAGTGCATGCGCCTGAGCCGTCACTACGTCGTTCCCCACATCTCAAGCGGGGAGATGTTCCGGGCCGAGCTCAAGTCCGGCTCGGAGGCGGGCCAGCGCCTCAACAAGTTCATGAAGGCGGGCGAGCTGGTCCCCGACGACGTGGTGATCGACGTCATGGTCCACCGCCTGACCGCCGACGGCACCAAGGACAAGGGGTTCATCCTCGACGGGTTCCCCCGTACCACGACCCAGGCCGAGGCCCTCTTCGACCTCCTGGCGCCCGAGGGGCTGGACCTGGCCGTCGACCTCCAGGTCCCCACCGAGGTGGTCCTGCGCCGGCTGGCCGCCCGCCGGGTGTGCCAGGACTGCGGGGCGAACTACAGCGTCGACAGCCCGCCGGCCGTCGACTGGATCTGCGACCGCTGCGGCGGCGAGGTCGTCCAGCGGGAGGACGACCGGGAGGAGGTCATCGCCCGCCGCCTGCGGCTCTACGAGCAGGAGACCGAGCCGCTGGTGGCCTGGTACCTGCGGCACGACAAGCTGGTGGCGGTGGACGGCCTGGGCCCGCCCGACGTGGTCACCGGGCGGTTGGTGCAGGCCATCGACGGCCGCCTGGGGGGTGCGGCGGCGTGAGGCGCAACCGGGAGGAGATCGCCAAGATGCGCCGGGCCGGCCGGGTGGTGGCCGAGATGCACGAGCGCACCCGCCAGGCCGCCCGCCCTGGCGTCACCACCGCCGCCCTCGACCGGGTGGCCCGGGAGGTGCTGGAGCGGCGCGGCGCCCGCTCCAACTTCCTCAACTACCACGGCTTCCCGGCCGTCATCTGCACGTCGCCCAACGACATGATCGTGCACGGCATCCCCGGCGACTACCGCCTGGAGGACGGGGACATCCTCTCCATCGACTGCGGCGCCATCGTCGAGGGCTACCACGCCGACGCCGCCTTCACCATGCCCGTCGGCGACGTCGACCCCGCCGCCCTCAAGCTCATCGCCACCACCGAGGAGAGCCTGCGGGCCGGCATCGCCGCCATGGTGGACGGCAACCGGCTGACCGACATCGGCCACGCGGTGCAGACGGTGGCCGAGGCGGGCGGCTACTCGGTGGTGCGGGAGTACGTGGGCCACGCCATCGGCACCGCCATGCACGAGGAGCCCCAGGTGCCCAACTACGGGCCGCCGGGCAAGGGGCCCCGCCTGCGGGTGGGCATGGTGTTCGCCGTCGAGCCCATGGTCAACATGGGCGGGCCCGGCACCCGGGTGCTGGAGGACGGCTGGAGCGTGGTCACCGCCGACGGCAGCCTGTCGGCCCACGCCGAGCACACCATCGCCATCACCGACGACGGCCCCGAGGTGCTCACCGTCCCGGACTGAGCCGGCGTGCCTCTTGCGCGACATGAAAGGCAACGATATGTTGCCGGTTCGGTGCGCGGCATGGCTGGAGTCGTGGTGGTCGCCCTGGCGGTGGCCGGGTGCAGCCAGAGCGCCGGCGCGCCCCCCGAGGCCACCGTCCCCACCGCCCCGCCCACCTCGCCGACCACCGCCCCCGTCGACGTCTCGGTCATCCCCGAGGTCATCGACGAGCGCTACCTGACCGCCGTGCTGGCCGCCCTCGACGAGGTGGACAGCGAGGCCACCAGGATGATCGTGGAGGCCAAGAACGTCACGCCGGCGGCCGCCGACTACTTGAACGCCATCTACAGCGACGAGGAGACAACGAGGCAGGTGGACCGGTGGATCGCCAGCTTCGCCCACGATCCTGAGCTCGGCGGCATCCGTCCATCGCCGGGAAACCGTGTGACGACGATCGACCGCGTCATCAGCGCCTCTCCGAGCTGTGTGTGGCTTGCAGTGAGGCGCGACTACTCGGCGGTGAACTTCGATCCTGGGCCCGACCGCGTCGAGTACGTGGCGCTCGAGCCCCTCGATCCTACAAACGACGTTCGGAGGGTCAACCGAACGGCCTGGATGATCACCACCGATGGCTTCCGGCGCGACGGCGCAGAACCGTCAGACCCATGTGTTCCTCGCTAGGGCGCCGCCTGTCGCGCGGAGCGACGACGCTGGTCATCGTGGCGGCGTTGGCGTCGGAGGTATCGGCCCAAGAGCGCTCAGGTGAGTTGGACGTCGATGTCGTCGCACTTCGTGACGCGGTCGAGTATGTCGTCGAGGCCGAGAGCCAGGAGGGTGATGGAGGTCGTGGGGGCCGTCGCGCTGGTGTCGTCCGTCGCCGGTCCGCTCGCAGCGAGGTCTTCTATGCAACCGTCCCGACGGTGATAATCGGGCCGGACGGCTCCCGTTGCCTCCGGAACATCCGACGTGCCTACCCGAGCGAGCTGGCCGCGTCCATCGCCCCGGACACCGAGAACCTGCTGTGGCGCCTGGCCGCGGCATCGTTCCCGCTCTGCCCGAACACGCCGCTCCCCGAGTCGACCCCGCCGGCCGCCCGCGCCGCCGAGTACTGGCGGGTGGTGGGCGAGGACCTGCTGCCCAAGCCCTCGCCCCGCATCGCCCCGGGGTACATGCTGGCCGGCAAGCTGGCCTACCTGGAGGCGGGCACCGTGCCCACCGCCCGCTTCGAGCACCCCACCCCGGCCGGCGTGCTCACCATCGAGGCCACCGCCC
>JBKHXC010000130.1:0-3947 GCA_046566225.1 Acidimicrobiia bacterium | reverse complement strand
GGGCCGCCTCGCCGGGGCCCTCGGCCACGTCGAGGCCGGCCGTCACGACCACACAGGCGACCAGGGCGGTGACCAGAGGGAGCATCCCCCACGCCCGGGCCGGCCGCCACGCCGCGAACAGGAAGCCGACGGCCAGGGCGACGTCCCACGAGCCCAGCTCGTGGGCGGCGTGGACCGGTGCGCCCGCGCCCTCGCCGGACAACAAGCTGGGCGCGGCGAGGGCCAGCTGCACGACGGCGACGAGGGCCAGGGCGCAACGCCAGCGGCGGCGGGACCCGTCGGGGTCCGGGGAGAGCAGGCCTCGGGCGGCGGCCACGCCCAGGATGGCCGCCGTCTGGTCGGGGATGGCCTCGGCCGGGGCCAGCCGGGTGCCCCGGAGCAGCTCCTGGGCCGCCGCCGCCCACAACCGGCACCCCGGGCAGCCGGCCAGATGCTCCCCGACGGCCTCCGGAGCGGCCGCCGGGGCCTCGCCGTCCAGGCCGGCCGACAACGCCTCGCGAACCTCGTCGCACCTCATGGCCGTCCTAGTCGCCGGCGGGGCCCTCGGAGTTCCCGAGGCTCTGCAGGTAGGCGACGATGGCGTCGGCCTCTGCTTCGCTGACCGAGCCCGGCCGCACGGCCGACGCCATGAGCCCGGCCGGGAACCCGGCGGCGGTGTCCGCGTCGGGGTCGAGGATCGAGCGCCGCAGGTAGCCGGCGTCGGCGACCACCGTCCGGCCGTCGGCCAGGCGCACGTCGGCCCCGGCCAGTCCCCGCCACGTCGGGCCGGTGCCGGCACTGCCGTCGGTGGAGTGGCAGGACAGGCAGCCCCGCCGGGCCACCAGCGCCTCGCCCTCCGCCGCCGGCCCGGACAGCGCCGGGCCCGGGCGCACGCCGCCGCCCTCGCCCCCGCAGCCGGTGAGGACCGACACCGGTGCGGCCAGGGCGGCGACGACCCGCACGGCGGCCCGGCGGCGACGCTCGGTCATGGGGATGGTGGTCGTCGGCCGGGCCCGAACGGTTCCCGAACCCCTACCGTGGGGCCCGTGGACGGGTTGACCGAGCTGGCACTGGCGGCGCGCGGCGGCGACCGCATCGCCCTCGGCGCCTTCATCCGCTCGACGCAGCCGGAGGTCTGGCGGCTGTGCGCCCACCTGGTCGCGCGCGACCAGGCCGACGACCTCACCCAGGAGACCTACCTGCGGGCCATCCCTGCCCTGCCCGGCTACCGGGGCGAGTCCAGTGCCCGGACCTGGCTGCTCGCCATCGCCCGCCGGGTGGCCGCCGACGCCATCCGCCGGTCCGGGCGCCGGCGCCGCCTGCTCGGCCGTCTGGCCGCCGCCCCGGCCACCTGCGCCTCCGGGCCCTCGACGCCCCTGGACCTGCTGCTGGCCGGCCTCGATCCCGACCGCCGCGCCGCCTTCGTGCTCACCCAGCTGCTGGGGCTCACCTACGCCGAGGCCGCGGCCGTTTGCGGCTGCCCGGTCGGGACGATCCGCTCCCGGGTCGCCCGCGCCCGCGACCGGCTGGTGGACGACCTCGGGGCGGAGGCCGTCGAGTAGGGGCGGGGCGGGCGTGGCGAAGCGCCCAGCCGGCGCCCGCCACGGCCACCCCCGTCCCCATGACCAGGACCGCCACCTGGGCTGCATCAATCCCGCCCGAGCCCTCGGCGGCTTCCTCCTCCGGCTCGGTGCCGGCGTAGACGAGCTGGGCGGCATCCGCGGCGCCCGGCGTGCGGCCGGTGTACTCGACGACCGAGCCGGCCTCCGTCCTGACCAGGAGGGGGAACGCCAGGGTGCCCCGCTCCGGCGCCGTCCCGCTCACCGTGAAGTAGGCGCACCCGAACGGCGGGATCGTTCCTCCCCTGAAGCGGACCACCGGACCCTCCCGCGTGCTCGTCCATCCCGGGGCATCGTCCACCCCGTCCAGCTCGAACCCCGAGGGCACCGTCACGTCCACCTCCACCACCGACGCCGCCTCGGCGCCGACGCCGATGGTCACCGTCGCCGGACGGCCCGGCTCGATCCGCACCGGGTTGGCGCAGGAGTGGCCGGCCGCGGCGCGGCCTGACGCCAGCGGCGCCAGCAGCAGTGCAACCATGAGCACGATGCGCCGCACCCTCGTCACCGTAGCCACGGCCGTCGCCTGCCTCCTCGCCGCCGCCTCGCCGGCGGCGGCGCACGGCGTCGCCGGCGCGGGGCCCACCAACTTCCAGACCCGGCTCAAGCAGGTGACACCCGAGGTGCCGGGGATCGAGATGCGCGTCATCGAGGTCGGCAGCCGCTTCGAGTTGCGCAACACCACCGCCACCGACGTCGTCGTCCTCGGCTACCAGGGCGAGCCCTACCTGCGCGTCGGCCCCGAAGGGGTGTTCGAGAACCGCCGCTCGCCCGCCACCTACCTCAACGCCGACCGCCAGGGCACCACCGCCGTCCCGGGGAGCGCCGACCCGAAGGCCGCTCCGGAGTGGGAGCAGGTCTCGGACGGCCGCGTCGCCCGCTGGCACGACCACCGCATCCACTGGATGGGCAGCCAGGACCCCCCGACCGTGCGCCGGGCGCCGGATCGCCGCCATGTGGTGTTCCCCGAGTGGACGATCGCCATGCGGATGGGGGACCGCACGCTCCAGGCCACCGGCGACCTCGTCTGGGTGCCCGGGCCCAGCCCGTTCCCCTGGCTGGCCCTCGCCCTCGCCCTCCTGGTCGCGGTCGCCGTGCTCGCCCTCACCCCGGCCTGGGCGCCGGCGGTGGCCGTCGTCGTCGCCCTCCTCGTCGTCGCCGACGTCGTCCATGCCACCGGCAGCGCCTTCGCCACCGCCGGGGGCGTCGGTGCCAAGCTCGGCCAGCTCGCCGCTGGGAGCTTCGTCTCGCTGTTCGCCTGGGCCGCCGGCGTCGCCGCCGCCTGGCTCCTCGCCCGCCGCCGCCCGGAGGGCCTGTTCGCCGCCGGCTTCGCCGGTGCCGTCATCGCGATCTTCGGCGGGCTGGTCGACCTCAGCGACCTCACCCGCTCCCAGGTCCCCTTCGCGTGGGGCGCCGCGCTCGCCCGGCTCCTCGTCAGTGCCTCGCTCGGGATCGGCGTCGGCCTGGTGGTGGCCGCCGCCGTCGGGCTCCGCCGCCATCCCGTCCCCCGGGACGGCCAGCCAGCCCCGGCTGCTGCCACCTGACAGCGCCAGCACGTCCTACGTCGGGAGCACCACCGTCTTCAGCACGGTGCACTCGTCGATCGAGTAGCCGAGGCCCTCGCGGCCGATGCCCGAGTCGGGCTTGCGCCCGCCGAACGGGAAGTGGCCGACGCCGTGGGCGGGGGCGTCGTTGATGGTCACCTGGCCGACCTCCAGGGCGCGGGCCGCCCGCGTCGGCCCGGACAAAACAGGATTGAGAATTATTCTCTACTAGGATACGCTCCCGGCGGCGGGGCTCCCCGCCGACAGAGAAAGGCTCCTCGTGACCAACATCCTGAGCAATCGGCGCCTCGCCGCCGGGGCGGCCGCCGCTGCCGCCATCGTGACCTTCACCGCCCTCAGCGAGCCCGTCCCAGCGGCGACGGTGGCCGTCGACGACGAGCACTGGGACCTGGCCGCCGAGGTGGACTGCGCCGCCAAGACCGTCCGCCTCGCCGCCGAGAACCACGGCTCGGGAGCCGTCCAGTCCCTCGCCGAGACCGTCTTCGAGGTGGACGCGGTCAGCGGCGACGCCCTCGAGGCGGCCGACACGATGCGCTTCGATCCGGACCCGGTGCGGGCCCTGAGCCACGATCCCGCCGAGGCGGCTCCGGGCGGCCAGCTCGTCGTCGGGTTCGAGGTCGAGCACGTGAACTGCGGGACGAGCACGCCGAGCGTCCGGTTCCAGGCGGTCAGCGGCTCGACGGTCCCGACCGGCGGCCGGGCGGCGGCGTACAAGGCGACGCAGCAGACCAGCACCGACATCGACACCAGCTCGGGGACGGGCCTCAACGGAGGGGTGCTGACC
>JBKHXC010000129.1:0-1708 GCA_046566225.1 Acidimicrobiia bacterium | reverse complement strand
TCGTGCCCGGTGGCGGCCACGTAGCGGCGCACCGCCTCCTCCGCCCCGGCAACCGATACGTCGCTGGCGCCGGCGCGCACAGCGCCGGGGGCGAGGGCCTGGGCCCCGGCGCGGGCGGCCGCCTCGGCCTCGTTGATGGCGCGGCGGCGGGCGTCGAGCAGCACGCCCCCGTCGACCACCAGCCCGCCGAGGGCGACGAAGACCGCCATGAGGGCGACGACGAACAAGGTGACGACGCCGGCCTCGCCGCGGCGGCGGACGCTCACCGGGCGCTCCCCCGGTAGACGTCAATGGGGGCGACGAAGCGGGATCGAAGCTCCTTGGTGCCGGGCAGGCCGAGCAGGGCGACGTCGGCCAGCTCGACGGTGCAGGCCACCTCGACGGCCACCAGGGCGTCGGTCGCCCACGTTGTGGTGTCCGTCCGCACGTCGAGGTGGCGGCAGCGCACGCCGCCGCCGGTGAGCGCCCGCTGGGCGGCGGCGCGGGCCGCAGCGTCGGCGCGGGCAGGGTCCCGCACCAGCGACGCCGCCCGCGCCCCGTCGCGGGAGGCGGCGTACACGTCACCCCGGGCCGTCACGATGCGCCCGAGGCCGACCACGAACAGCAGCGCCGCCACCAGTACCGGCGTGAGGAGGGTGACCTCCACGGCCGCCACGCCGGCCTGGGGGCGGTCGCGCCGCCTCATCGCTCGTCGGCGGCCCGGAACCGCTCGACCGGGGTCTCGGCCCGGGCCGTCACCGGCAGTCTGAGGCCGGGCACCAGCTCGGGCGCTGAGGCCCGGACCTCCACCACGGCGCTGTCGTCGCCCCTGGTGGTGGTGACCGCTGGTGCCTCGATGACGCCACGGCCGAGCTGGTCGAGGAACTCCTGGGCCCGCTGGCGGCCGTCGGCGGCGGTGCCGTCGACCACCAGCATGGCCCGCACGCCCTCGCTGGCCGCGGCGCGGGCCACCGCGGCGGCGTGGTACCACACGCCGAACTGCACGACGGCGAGGATGACCGCCACGAGCACGGGAAACACGATGGCGAGCTCGGTGGCGGTCGCGCCCCGCTCCCCGGTGCTCACCGCGTGATGGTGGTCACGACGTCGCCGGCCTTCTGGAGGATGGCTCCGGCGAACATGCCGCCCACGGTCACCGCCGTCACGGCGGCGATGGCCATGAGGATCGTCGTCGTCGACAGCTCGATGGCGCCCCGCTCGTCGCGTCGCAAGCCTGCCAGGGCGAGGTACAGGCGCAGCACTCGTTCGGTCATGGGTTCGTTGTCCTTTCTCTTGGGGGTCACAGTCCGGCCAGGACGGCGCGGACGGGCGGGTAGGTGATGACGGCGACGAGGCACACGAGCAGCAGGCACGCCGGCACGGCCATCCGCTCCGTCGATGCCGCGGCCTGCTCCTGGGCCTCGGCGAGGGAGCGGGCCCGCAGGGCAGCCGCCTTGGCCCCGAGCGACTCCCGGACGCGGGCGCCCTCGGTGGCGGCCATCTGGGCGGCCCGGGCCGCCTCCCGCAGCTCGGGAACGCCCAGCTCCGCGCCCAGGCGGTCCAGGCCCTGCCACGGCGACTCGCCGGCCCGCCGGGCCCGGTGCAGGGCGTCGGCAATCTCCCCGAACGCCCACCCGGCGCCGGCGCGGCTGGCGGCGTCGAGGGCGCCCTCGATGCCCCGGCCGGCGGCCAGGAACAGCCCGACCAGGTCGAGGAACACCACCAGTGC
>JBKHXC010000128.1:0-2117 GCA_046566225.1 Acidimicrobiia bacterium | reverse complement strand
CCGGTGTGCTGGTCGTCGTCCTCAACCAGGTGGACCGGCTCGACGAGGCGGCCGCGCGGGCGTGCCTGGCCGACCTGCGGCGGCTGCTCGACGCCGAGGGGCTCGCCGGGGTCCCGGTGCTGCCGCTGTCCGCCCGCACCGGCGCGGGGCGGCCCGAGCTGCGCGCCCTGCTGGAGCGGCGGGTGGCCCAGCGCCGGGCCCGGGGCGACTACCCCGACGACCTGGTGGCCGCCCTGGACGCCCAGTGGGCGGCCCTGGTCGGCCAGCGGGAGGACCGGGAGTGGCCGGGCGCCGAGGTCGAGCGGCACCTAGCGGCGGTGGACGACGCCGGCCGCTTCTCGTCGGAGCGCATCGACCTCGGCGGCGGGCCGCCGGCCCGGCGCACGGTCCACCAGGTGGCCGCCCGCCTGGTCACCCGCCAGGTCGAGGGCATCCTGGCTCAGGCCCGGGCCCACGCCGCCGCCGTCCGCACCGCCCTGGGGTCCCAGTGGTCGGCCATCGCCGTGCTCGAAGCGCGCCAGAGCCGCCTGGAGCAGCGCCTGGAGTCGGCCCTGGACAAGCTGGCCCGCTACGAGCGGGGCGACGGGCCGCCCGCCGTCGTGGCCCGGGAGCTGCAGGAGGAGCTGCGCCGGGCCCGCCGCCGGCTCGGGCCGTTCCGCCCGCCGTGGCGGCCCGAGGAGCTGGCCGAGGCGGTGGGCGGGGCCACGGACCGGGCGGACGCCCTGGCGGCGCGCATCGACGCCGGCCCGGTGCTCGACCTGGACCCCGGCCTGGGCGCCCACGCCCTGCTGGCCGGGCGCGGCCTGGAGGTGGAGGCGGGCGACCCCGGCGACCTGGCCTCCCGCGACGACGCCAGCCTGGGCGGCGTGCTCGCCGGCCGGGCCGTCGAGCGCCTCGGCGGCGGGGAGCTGGTGGACCTGGTGGCCGAGGCGGCCCGGGCCCTGCGCCCGGGCGGCCGCCTGGTCGCCGACGCCGCCAACCCGGCGTCGGTGTACGCCATGCGCCACTGGTTCGCCGACCCCGCCCGCCGGCGCCCGGTCGACCCCCGCCTGCTCGTGTTCCTCCTCCGCCGGGCCGGCTTCGCCCGGGTGGCGGTGGAGTGGCACTCGCCCGTCCCCCCCGGCGAGCGCCTGGCCGGCGGCGACGACGACGCCCGGCGCCTGGACCGCCTGCTGTTCGCCGACCAGGGCTACGCCGTCGTCGCCACCCGCTGAGGTGGGGCCGCGGGAGCGCCGGTGAGGCTGCTGGCGGTGGTGCCGCGCTACGGCCCGGCGGTCACCGGCGGGGCCGAGTGGCTGTGCCGGCAGCAGTGCGAGCGCCTGGCCGCCCGCGGCCACCACGTCGAGGTGGCCACCACCTGCGCGGTGTCCTACGTCGACTGGGCCGACGCCCGCCCGCCGGGGACCACCGTGGAGGCGGGCGTCGTGGTGCACCGCCACCCGGTCCGCCGGCCCCGGGACCCGGCCCTGTTCGGCGCCCTCCACGACCGGGTGCTGTGGGGGCACCGGCCCGGCGGCGGCCGCCCCCGGCTGGTGGCCCAGGAGGCGTGGATGCGCGCCCAGGGCCCCGACTGCCCCGGCCTGGTGCGCTTCGTGGGCGAGGAGTCGGGCCGCTTCGACGCCGTGGCGTTCCTGCCCTACCTCTACGCCACCACCTGGTCGGCCATCGGCTCGGTGCGGGTGCCCGCCCTGCTCCAGCCGCTGGCCCACGACGAGCCGCCCTGGCGCCTGCCCATCTTCGACCTGGTGCTGCGGGCCCCCGACGCCTTCGGCTTCGTCACCCCCGAGGAGGAGCGCCTGGTGCGCCGGCGGGTGCCCGTGGGCGACCGCCCGAGCGCCGTGGTGGGCATCGGCGCCGACCCGCCGGCGCCCGCCGACCCGTCGCTGTTCCGGGCCCGCTTCGACCTGGGCGAGCGCCCCTACGTGGTGGCGGTGGGCCGGGTCGACCCCAGCAAGGGCACCACCGAGCTGGCCCGCTGGTTCGGCGCCTACAAGCAGCGCAACCCCGGCCCCCTGGCCCTCGCCCTGGTGGGCGAGCCGGTGGCGCCGCCCCCCGCCTCGGCCGACGGGGGGGTGTGCGGCGCGGTCGACGACGAGGTCAAGCGCTCGGCCGTGGCC
>JBKHXC010000127.1:0-3283 GCA_046566225.1 Acidimicrobiia bacterium | reverse complement strand
GCCGCCGCCCCCGCCGTCGAGGTGGACCCGGCCGGCGGCGAGTGGCTGCGCCGGCGGGCCGCCGACGCGCTGGCCCTGGTCGGCTACCCGTGGCGCGAGCTGGGCTACGACGTGGCCTTCGGCACCGCCCGGGCCGGCCTGCGGGCCCGCACCCTGCTGCGCGAGCGCCGGATCGAGGTAAACGCCCGCCCTGGCGACCCGGCCCGCCAGACGGCGTTCGACCTGGCCCACGAGGTCGCCCACGCCTTCGACTTCGAGCGGGGCACGTGGGCGGCCCGGTCCCGGTGGCAACAGGCCCGGGGGATCGACCCCGCCCTGGCGTGGTTCGGCTGCAACGCCTGCCCGGACCTCGCCACGCCGGCCGGCGACTTCGCCGAGAGCTTCGCCGCCTGGCAGGTGCCCGGCGGGGCGTTCCGCAGCACCCTCGGGCCGCCGCCCGACGCCGCCCAGCGGGCGCTGCTGGCCGAGCTCACCGCGCCTTCGGGCGCCGGGCGTACCCTGGGCCGGTGACCTCGCCGCCCGGCGACGCCCAGGAGTGGTCGGACGAGGAGTGGCTGGCGTGGCTGGCGGCCACCGACCCGGCGGCGTTGGGCGCCGGGGCGGCCGGCGACGAGGGCGGCGACCGCCCGCCGCGGAGGCGGAGCTCGGGGGGCCAGCTCCTCGGCGCGGCCATGAACGGCCTGGCCGAGGCGATCCACGGGCCGCGGGAGGAGCCGGCCATCGTGGTGGACGCCTCCGGCGACCCTCCGGGCGACGGCCCCGTCGAGCTGGGCCTCGACGAGGACCACCCCGAGCGCAGCGTGGTGGTGATCCGGCCCTGGCTCCTCCGCCGTACCGGCCCCCGGCGCCGGTAGGGCGCGGGGGCGGTGCGGGGGTCCGCTACGAGAGGCCGACGGTGGCGACCAGCTCGTCGCGGTCCATCGACGAGCGCCCGGGGATCTCCTGCTCCTTGGCCAGCTCCTTGAGCTCGTCGGTGGAGAGGTGCTCCTTGTCGGCGACCGTCGGGGCTCCCAGCTCGGCCTTGCGGGCCTCCATGCGGTCGGCCATGTCCCGCAACGCCTCGGCCCCGAGCGCCCGGCGCACCTGGGGGAACAGCTCGGTCTCCTCCTCCTCGGCGTGGTGCTCGACGTTCTCGATCATCACCTTCATCTTCGCCGCCCAGGCCTCGTCCTCCGGCGACAGGCCCTTCACCTCGTCGGCCAGCTGCCTGACGACGTGGTGCTCCTCGATGCCCTCGGCGACCACCTCGCGGATCTCCTCCGACGCCTCGCCGACCTCGGGGTAGAAGATCTCCTCCTCGATGGTGGCGTGGACCTCGAGCTCGTCGATGATCCTGGGGGCCAGCTCGGCCATCTGCGCGGTCTCGCCGCTCTCCTCGGCGCTCTCGAAGCGGGCGAACAGCCCCCGCACCCGGTTGTGGTCGGCGATGAGAAGGCTCAGTGCGTCCATGGTCGTCTCCTTGTCCACGTCAGGCCCGGCCCGGCGCCGGCGCCGGCGCCCGGGGTCCCCGGCAGCGCCCAGTGAGAGGTTCCCGGATCGGGAGGGCCCCGAAACCGACCGCTCAGCGCTCGATCCGCAGGTCCCGGAGGTAGAACCAGTACGTCCGCTTCCGGCAGACCCCCCACAGGGCCCACAGCGCCCGGAACATCTCCCAGGAGCGACGGGTGCCCTCCCGCCAGCCGAACTTCTCCCGCTTGGTGCGGTGGGTCACGCCCCGCATGACCCGGGCCGAGCACGGCATCCGGGCCTCGGTGACCACCTCGTTGAGCATGATCTCGATGAGGTACCCGTCCCGCTTGCGGGGCGGTACCGCCTCGAACACCCACCGGGGGACGATGCGCTCCCCCGACGTCGGGGGGAACCGCAGCACGAGCGGGTTCCAGACCCCGTAGTCGAACACCCCGAGCGACATGGTGGCCCTCCCCTCGAGGTAGGGCCGGCAGATGGCGTCGAGGTGGTGGCTGGCCAGCCCGACCAGGTCGGCGTCCACGAACAGGATGGCGTCGGCGTCGCTCAGCTCCACGCCCGCCTGCATGGCCAGCGCCTTGGAGCCGCCGCCCGCCCCGGCCGCCGATCCCGGGCGCCGCAGCACCTTGGCGCCGGCGGCCAGGGCCCGCTCGGCGGTGGCGTCGGTCGAGCCGTCGTCGACGACGATCACCTCGCGCACGTACCGGCACCGCCGGCAGGCGGCCACGACGGCGCCCACGGTGGGCTCCTCGTCCCTCGCCGGGACGACGGCGTCGATGATCGATTCGCGGCGCAGGCGCACGGTTCCGGGGCGGCGGGGCGTCACCGGGGACGTCCCGCCGCAGCCTCCGCCGCCGCCATGCTACGGCGCAGGGCACGACCACGACGGTGCCGCCGGCGTACCGGTAGGTGCCGTCGCCCGTCCGGGGGCGGGGCGCGCCGGCCCCCCGTCAGGGCGGCGGCCCCAGCTTGGCGTGGTCCCACGACACGACCCGCTCGACGTCGATGCGCACCGCCACCCGCTTGGCGCTCATGGCCTCGAGCCGGGGCCGGTCGGCCTCGGTGAACGGTCCCATGTACCGGTCGAGCACGCTCCGGCCGGCGGCGAGGACGGCCTCCCGGTCCTCGACGACGACACCCCGCCCGATCAGCTGCACCCCCTTCAGCTCGTGGTAGGCCCGGCCGGACTCGGCGAGGCACGTCACCCGGTCGTCCCGGCGCAGGGTCACCACCTTCTGGGAGCGGCCGTAGGTCCACAGCACGACCGATCCCCCCGCCAGCCCGTACCACATGGCCACCAGGTGGGGCCGGCCGTCGCGCCCGATGGTCGCCACCTGGAGGTGGTGCGGCTCGCGCAGGAACGCCTCCACCTCGGCGTCGGTCATCCCGATCTCGGCCCGCCGGCTCACGGCGACGAGGGTAGGGCCCGGAAGGAAGGGTTCAGGTCCGGGACCGAGGTGCCGATGGGAGAGGTCCAGGGCCATGGAGCGGACCAGCGCGCGCCGGCCGGTCGGCGACCGGTCGACGCCCGCCGGGAGCTGCAGGGCGGGACAGGAGGCAGGCGGATGAGGGCTCACCGGGTGGTCGCGATGGCGACGGCGCTCAACCTGGCGGCGGCCGCCGTGGCCGTCGCCGCGCTGGGCGGGCGGGGCGAGGGGACGAGCACCGACGCCGGCGCCGGGACGGAGCTGACGCTGTCCGGTGGCGGCACCGCGGCCGGGACGGGCGCCGGCGGCCGGGCCGGCTCCGGCGGCGCGGGGGCGGACGGCACGGGGGCGGCCGCCGCGCCCGCCGGGACGGCCGCAGCGGCGGCCGG
>JBKHXC010000126.1:0-1745 GCA_046566225.1 Acidimicrobiia bacterium | reverse complement strand
GAGCACGCCGGCCGCCACCCCCAGGAACACGATCCCGTTGGAGAACACCAGGCGGTCGCCCCGGTTCGCGAACTGGCGGGGCAGGTAGCCGTCCCGGGCGATGATCGACGACAGCCGGGGGAAGTCGACGTAGGCGGTGTTGGCCGCCAGCACCAGGATGGCGGCGGTGGCGAACTGGAGGACGAGGTACAGGGGGCCGCCGCCGTAGACGGCCTGGCCCAGCTGGGAGAGCACCGTCTCGTCGTGGCTGGGGTAGGGGTGCAGCCGATGGGCGAGCAGGGCGGTGCCCATGAACAGCGAGCCCAGGATCACCGCCATCCAGGTGAGGGTGGTCGCCGCGTTCTTGGACTGGGGGCGGCGGAAGGTGGGCACCCCGTCGGCGATCGCCTCGATCCCGGTGAGGGCCACGGCGCCCGAGGAGAACCCCTTCAGGAGGAGGAACAGGCTGAGGGCCCCCCCCGCCTCCCGGGCCGCCTCCGACCGCTCGGGGTCGAACGCCACCCGGTCGACGTCGCCCAGGAACGACCGGGCCAGCCCGTAGAGCACGAGCAGGGAGATGCTCACGATGTACACGTAGGTGGGCACGGCGAAGATCCGCCCCGACTCCTTCACCCCCCGCAGGTTCGCCATGGTGATGAGGGCGATGAGCACCAGGGCGAGCGCCACCCGCCGGTGCTCGAAGTCGGCGAAGGCGGGGATGGAGATGATGGCCGCCACGCCGGCCGAGATGGACACGGCCACGGTGAGCATGTAGTCGACCAGGATGGAGGCGCCGGCCACCAGCGACGGGTAGGTCCCCAGGTTCTCGCGGCTCACGATGTAGGAGCCGCCGCCCTGGGGGTAGGCGTAGATCGTCCGCCGGTAGCTGGTGACCACGACGGCCAGCAGGAGCGCCACGGCGACGGCGATGGGGACCAGGCGGTCGAGGCCGACCTGGAGGCTGCTGGCCGCCGCCACGGTGGTGACGAAGAGGATCTCCTCGGTGGCGTAGGCGGTCGAGGAGATGGCGTCGGAGGAGAACACGGGGAGGGCGATGACCTTGGGGATGCGCTGGTGCTCCTGCTCGGCCGACGCCAGCGGGCGCCCCACGATCACCCGCTTCAGCATGGTCAGCACGCCGGGGACGATAGGCGCAGGGGCGGGGCACGGTGCCCGGCCCGAGTTGTGCGCCGCGGCCCGACTGAGTTGGATGGTGGGCCATGCACGTGCTCGTCGTGGGATGCGGGCGGGTCGGCTCCGAGCTCGCCCGGAGCCTGGAGGAGGCCGGCCACTCGGTGGCCGCCATCGACAAGGACCGCCGGGCCTTCCAGCGCTACCTGCCCGACACCTGGGGCGGACGGGCGGTCGTCGGCTTCGGCTTCGACCGGGACCACCTGGAGCAGGCCGGCGTCCGCGAGGCGGGCGCCCTGGCCGCCACCACCGGCGGCGACAACACCAACATCCTCACCGCCCGGATCGCCCGGGAGACCTACCAGATCCCGTCGGTCGTGGCCCGCATCCAGGACCCCCGGCGGGCGGTGATCTACGAGCGCCTGGGGATCCCCACCGTCGCCCAGGTGCAGTGGACCACCGACCAGGTCCTGCGCCGCCTGTTCCCGGGCGAGTCGGTCGTCGAGTGGGCCGACCCGTCGGGCGGCGTGACCATGGTGGAGCGGTCGCTGCCCGACGCCTGGGCCGGCGCCCGCCTCTCGCGCCTCGGCCAGCAGGGCAAGTTCCGCGTCGCCGCCGTCAACCGGGCCGGGACC
>JBKHXC010000125.1:0-4170 GCA_046566225.1 Acidimicrobiia bacterium | reverse complement strand
CCTCGCCCAGGCGGCCGATGGCGTGGCTGATCTTGGGCCAGTCCGTCTCCAGCAGGCGGCCGTTGCGCATGCGGGTGGCGTCCACCCGGGCCTCGGCGCACAGCAGGCGCTGGGTGATCTCGTGGTGCGACATCTCGAGGGAGAAGAACAGCACCGGGGTGCGGGCGTCCATGGCCGCGTGGGCGACCAGGCCCAGGGCGAAGCTGGTCTTGCCCATGGAGGGGCGGGCGCCGACGATGACCAGGTTGGAGGGTTGCAGGCCGGCCAGGCGCTCGTCCAGGTCGGTGTAGCCGGTGGGGACGCCGGTGATGGCCTCGCCCCGCTCGTAGAGCGCCTCGAGGTGGTCCAGGCTCTTCTGGAGCAGGTCGTGGAGGGGCGCCATGGTGTCCGCCACCCGACGCTGGCCGAGGGCGAACACCAGCGTCTCGGCCCGGTCGATGGCGGCGCCCACGTCGTCCGGGATCTCGTAGCCCAGCTCGGCGATCTCCGAGGCCACGCCGATGAGCCGGCGCGGCAGGGCGTGCTCCTCGACGATGCGGGCGTAGCGGGGCGCGTTGCCGATGGCCGGCACGTTGGCCTGCAGGGAGATGAGCACGGCCGGGCCGCCCACGGCGTCGAGCAGGCCGGCCCGGCGCAGCTCGTCGGCCACCGTGACCGGGTCGGCCGGCTCGCCCTGGGCGTAGAGGGAGGTGATGGCCTCGAAGACGTGGCCGTGGGCGGGCTTGTAGAAGTCGTTGGCGCCGCAGACCTGGACGGCCTCGACGATGGCGTCGCGGGACAGCAGCATGGCGCCCAGGAGCGACTCCTCGGCCGACAGGTCGTGGGGCACGGTGCGCCCCCGGCCTCCCGGCGCCGGCATGCGGTGGACGTCGCCGAGCGCCTGGGCCATCTAGGGCATCCAATCGGTGAACGGCTGGGGAACGCCAGGGGCGGATCCTGGGGATTCACCCGTGGATTGTGCCGGCGAACGCATGTTCGGGAATGCTACGGCGGTGGTGGGACAGGCCCGCCGCAGCGGCAAGGTCCGTGGCCGCAGTCGCCGCCGCAGGCGGCCTCTACGGCTGCGGACACCGAGAAGGGACAGGGCGGAGGCGGCGCGAGCTCGGCTCGCCCGCCGGAGCACGATCCAACTCGGCCGAATGGAGTGAGCGAAGCGAACGAATGAGGTCGAAGCGCTAGGAGGCCACGACCTCCACGTTGAGGCGGAACTCGACGTCGGCGTGGAGCTTGACCGGCACCTCGTGGCTGCCCACGGTGCGGATCGGCTCCTCGATGTGGAGGCGCCGGCGGTCGAGCTGGATGGTGGTCTGGGCGGCCACGGCCTCGGCCACGTCGGCCGCCGTCACCGACCCGAACAGCCGCCCCTCCCGGCCGGCCTTGGCGGGGACGCGGATGACGACGGGCACCAGCCGGCGGGCGACGGCCTCGGCCCCCTCGCGGTCCCGGGCGTCCTTGACGTCCCGTGAGCGCCGCATGGCCTCGGCCTGGGCCTGGACGCCGGCCGTCGCCACGATGGCCCGCCCCTTGGGCACGAGGAAGTTGCGGGCGAAGCCGTCGGCCACGTCGAGGATGTCGCCCTTCTTGCCCACCCCGTCCACGCCGGTGCGAAGTACGACCCGCATCTAGGCCTCCCCCGCGCCCACCAGGCCACCCTCGGCCACCGGCGCCTCCCCGGGTGCCGCCGGCGGGCTGGGCGGCGGGCCGTCGGGGCGGGGCGGGGCCGCGTCCCGCGGCGCACCCCGGCCGCCGCCCCTCCCGCCGCCGCGCCCGCCGGTGCGCTCGGTGACCGTGCGCTGCGTGTAGGGCAGCAGCGCCAGCTCCCGGGCGGTCTTGATGGCCACCGCCACCTCCCGCTGGTGCTGGGTGCAGTTGCCGGTCACCCGGCGGGCCCTGATCTTCCCGCGATCGGACATGAACCGCCGCAGGACGTTGACGTCCTTGTAGTCGACCCACGTCATGCGCTCGGTGCAGAAGATGCAGACCTTCTTCTTGCCCCCGCGGCGGCGGTCGTCGCGCGGCGCCCGCTTGGTGCCCCGGTCCCGGTCGTTGGTGCGCGCCATCAGAAGGGCTCCTCGTCGAACGCGTACCCGCCGCCCGCCTGGGCCGCCGGCGCCTGCTGGCGGCCGGCGTCCCGCCCGGCGGGAGCGCCCTGGGCGGGGGCGCCGCCCCCGCCGCCGTAGCCCTGGCCGCCGCCGTAGCCCTGGCCGCCGCCGGGCTGGCCGCCGCCTTCGCCGGGGGTCCGGCGCTCGTTCTTGGTGACGGTGGCGGTGGCCCACCGCAGGCTGGGGCCGATCTCGTCGGCCACCACCTCGACCTTCGACCGCTTCTCGCCCTCCTGGTTCTCCCAGGAGCGCTGCTCCAGGCGCCCGGTGACGATCACCCGCGAGCCGCGGCTGAGCGACTCGCTGGCGTTCTCCGCCATCTCCCGCCAGCACACGATGTCGAAGAACGACACCGCCTCCTGCCACTCGCCGCTCTGGCGGTCCTGCCAGCGGCGGTTGACGGCCAGGCCGAACGACGCCGTGGGCTGCCCGCTGGGCGTGAAGCGCAGCTCGGGGTCGCGGGTCACGTTGCCGACCAGGGTCACGCTGTTTCCGTTGCTCATCGTCCTCAGTCCTCTTTCGCGCTCTCGCCGCCGTTGGTGGCGACCGCCGCCGGCGCCCCGCCGCCCGCCCGCCCGGAGGCGGGCCGGTTGGCGACGGCGTCGGGAAGGCGGATCACCTTGTGGCGGATGACCTCGTCCGCGAGGGAGAGCATCCGGTCCAGCGCGGCCATCGCCGCCGGCTCGGCCGCCGCCTCCAGGAGGACGTAGTAGCCCTCCCAGCGGTGGCCCAGCTCGTAGGCGAACCGGCGCTTGCCCCACCGATCGACCCGGCCGGGGTTGCCCCCGTTGGCGGCGATCAGCGCGGTGGCCCGGTCGACCGTGGCCCGGATGACGTCTTCCTCCAGGCCGGGGTCGAGGATGACCATGACTTCGTAGGGCCGCACGGGCCGCACCTCCCTCTGGACCCGGCACCCCTGGCGCTCGGGGCCCCGGTCGGTCCGGGGCAGGGTCGTACTGGAAGTGGTCATCGTAGTCGACACCGGCGATCGCTCCATCTCGCGGGCAAGCCTCGCACACCGGTGTGACAGCGGCCCCTCCCCGCCCCCGCCGGCGGGCCGGCGGCTCAGCCCGGGCAGGGCCCGCCCACCGTGATGGACGAGCCGGGGCCCACGCCCAGCGGCGCCAGGCCACCCTGCAGGACCTCCAGGGCCAGGCGGTAGGGGCCGGCCGGCGGGTAGGTGGGGCAGCCCTCCTGGTCCGGGCAGGGCGCCATGTCGGCCGACGAGACGAACCGGCCCTCGGCGTCGAACCAGGCGATGCTGAGGGGCACGGGCACGTTGCGCATGTAGAACGCGGCGGTGGTGTCGGCGTCGAAGCGGAACAGCATGCCGTCGAAGCCGGCCAGGTCCCGCCGCCCCATCATCCCCCGGGCCCGCTGCTCGTCGGTGGCCGCCACCAGCGCGCAGTACTGCGCCGACGCCGACGTGGCGCCGGCGGGCGTGACGCGGAAGGCGACCTCGCCGAAGCCGGGGACGCCGCCGAGGACGGGGTCGGCCGGGCCGTTGGCCCCCACGGTGAGGAACCCCACGGCGGCCAGGAAGCCCAGCAGCCCGACGGCCCAGCCCAGCCAGCGCCGGGCCCGCCGTGGCCCCCTGATGGAGTGGCGGCCGGCCATCACCCGGGCGCCGGGCGCGCCACCGGCCCCCGCCGCGGGAACCGGTCCGGCTCGGTCACGCCGTCTTGCTAGCACCTCCGTCGAGGCCCAGGGCGGCGGCCGCCGCCTCGCCCAGCCGGTAGCTCTCGGCGTCGGCCGGGAAGCGGCCGGCGCGCACGTCGGCGGCGAAGGCGGCCACGGCGGCCACGCCGTCCGCCTTGAGTGACGCGTACCGCCGGACGAAGCGGGGCAGCACCCGGTCCTCCAGCCCCACCACGTCGTGGAACACCAGGACCTGGCCGTCGCACCACCGCCCGGCGCCGATGCCGATGGTGGGGACGTCGACCGCCTCGGTCACCAGGCGGGCCACCGGCGCCGGCACCCCCTCGAGCACGATGGCGAACACGCCGGCGGCGGCCAGCGCCCGGGCCTCGTCGACCAGGGCGGCGGCCGCATCGGCGTCCTTGCCCTG
>JBKHXC010000124.1:0-4566 GCA_046566225.1 Acidimicrobiia bacterium | reverse complement strand
TTCCCCAGCATCTCGAAGAAGGTGACGTGGCGGCGGCTGATCCCGATGTTGTCGATGTCGTCGTGCTTGCCCATGATGCGGACGCACTTCTGCACCGACGTGGCCCGGGGGTAGGGCGCCGGCTCCTCGCCCAGGAAGACGGGCAGGAACTGGTTCATCCCGGCGTTGGTGAACAGCGGCGCCCGGGGGTGGTGGGGGATCAGCCCCGACGACGGCACCGGCGTGTGGCCGCGCTCGACGAAGAACGACGTGAACACCCGGCGGAGGGACTCGGCATCCATGCGGGTGCTCAGCCTACGGGGTGGGGATGGGGCCGGCGGCGCTCATTCGGCGGCGCCGGCCTCGATCCGGGCCCGCAGGTCGGCCTCCCGCTCCCGCATGGCCTCCCGGCCCTCGGCCACGGCGGCGCGCAGCTCCCGCCCCAGGTCGCGCAGGGCGCCGGCCACCTCGGCGGAGACGTTGTCGGGGGACAGGCGGGCCACCTTGGCCCTCACCATCCGCGACACCCAGAAGCTCATGCCGAAGCCGAAGCCGACGCCCACGGTGAGCCAGAACAGCCGCCGGAACACGCCTGCCCGCCTCAGTCCCGGTCCCGGCGGCGCAGCCGGCGCGCCGCCCGGGTCGTGCCGGCGGCCAGCGCCATGGCCTTGATCACCGGGTTGCCGAACGCCAGGTAGGCCAGCCGGGAGGCCGAGTCCACGGTGGAGCCGATGCTCTCGGCCCGCTCCAGCACCCCGTCCACCCGCTCCAGCTCGGCGTTGGCCCGGTCCATGGTGACGCGCAGCTCCCCCACCAGCGGCACCGTCTCCCGGCGCAGCTCCTCCACGGCGGCCCGCACCGAGCGCAGGGTGCGGGTGAGCGACGACAGGGCGTACACCACCCCCACCGACAGGAACACCGCCGCCACGGCGGCGACGACGGCGGCGACCTCGCCGGCGCTCACCGGCGGCGCCCGCCCGGGCCGGCGGCGCCCGGGCCGGTCACGTCGCGCCTCCGTCGGTCCGCATCGCTCGCATGCGCTCCTCGATCGCTGGTTCCTCGCCGTGGGCCGACGGCACGTAGTACGCCCGGCCGGCGGTCTCGGGAGGCCGGTGCTCCTGGGGGGCCCAGCCCCTGGGGTCGTCGTGAGGATAGTCGTAGCCGACCCCGTGGCCGATGGACCGGGCGCCGCGGTAGTGGGCGTCGCGCAGGTGGGCCGGCACCGCGCCCGCCGGGCGTCGGCGCACGTCGTCGGCGGCGGCGCCGAGGGCGAGCGTCACCCGGTTCGACTTGGGCGCGGTGGCCAGGTACACGACGGCGTGGGCCAGGTTGAGCTGCGCCTCGGGAAGGCCCACCACCTCCACCGCCCGGGCGGCGGCGTCGGCCACCAGCAGGCCGCGGGGGTCGGCCATCCCGACGTCCTCGCTGGCCAGGATGACCAGCCGGCGGGCGATGAAGCGGGCGTCCTCCCCCGCCGCCAGCATGCGGGCCAGCCAGTACAGGCCGGCGTCGGCGTCCGAGCCCCGGATGCTCTTGATGAAGGCGCTGGCGACGTCGTAGTGGTCGTCCTCGCCGTAGCGCAGGGCTCGCGTGCTGCGGGCCGCCTCCACGTGGGCCAGCGCCACCTCCCCGCCGCCGGCCAGGGCCAGGGCCACCTCCAGGGTGGTGAGCGCGGCGCGGGCGTCGCCCTCCACCACGTCGACCAGGAAGTCGACGGCCTCGTCGGTCGCCGCCCCGCCCTCCCGGTCGAGGGCCCGGCGCACGACGGCGCGGAGGTCGTCGTGGGACAGCGGCTCGAGGCGGAACAGGGTGGAGCGGCTGAGCAGCGGGGCGTTGACCTCGAAGAAGGGGTTCTCGGTGGTGGCGCCGATCAGGGTCACGGTGCCGTCCTCGACGGCGGGCAGGAGGGCGTCCTGCTGCGCCTTGTTGAACCGGTGGACCTCGTCGAGGAACAGGATCGTCCCCCGCCCCTGCTCGGCCAGGAGGCGCCGGGCCCCGTCAATCACCTCGCGGACGTCCTTGACGCCGGCCGTCACCGCCGAGCGGGCCACCAGCTCCTTGCTGGTGGCGCCGGCGATGAGCCGGGCGATGGTGGTCTTGCCGGTGCCGGGCGGGCCCCACAGGACGAGCGACGAGATGCGGTCGGCGTCGACCAGCGCCCGCAGCGGCCGGCCGGGGGCGAGGAGGTGGGCCTGGCCCACCACCTCGTCGAGGGTGCGCGGGCGCATGCGGGCGGCGAGCGGCGCCTGGCGGGCCAGGCGGTCCTCCAGGGCCGAGGCGAACAGGTCGTCGGGCTGGCCGGGCACCGGGGGGAGGCTACGGGAGCGGGGCGGCGCCCGCCCCGCCCCGGGTCAGCCGTTGGGGGGCAGGACGCGGATGCCCAGCTCGGCCAGGTGGGGGTCAGCCAGGGGGGTGGGCGCCCCGGTGAGCGGGTCGGCGCCCGACTGGGTCTTGGGGAAGGCGATGACCTCGCGGATGTTCTCCTCGCCGGCCAGCAGGGCGACCAGGCGGTCGATGCCGAAGGCGAAGCCGGCGTGGGGCGGGGCGCCGTAGCGGAAGGCGTCGAGCAGGAACCCGAAGCGGGCCTGCGCCTCCTCGGGGCCGATGCCGAGGAGGGCGAGCACCCGCTGCTGCACGTCCCGGCGGTGGATCCGCACGCTGCCCGAGCCCAGCTCCCAGCCGTTGAGGACGAGGTCGTAGGCCTGGGAGCGCACCGACAGCGGCTCGCCCTCCAGGCGGTCGAGGTCGTCGGGGTGGGGCATGGTGAAGGGGTGGTGGGCTGGGATGGGCCGCCCGTCGTCGCCCACCCCCTCGAACAGGGGGAAGTCGGTGACCCACAGGAAGTGGAGGCCCCCCTCGTTGACCGCCGGCCGGCCCACCTCCAGGCGGAGCAGGCCGAGCACGTGGTTCACCCTGGGGCGCTCGTCGGCCACCAGCAGGAGCAGGTCGCCGGGCGCCGCCTCCAGCCGCTCGCCCAGCCCCGCCACCTCGTCGTCGGAGAGGAACCGGGCGACGGGCGAGTCGATGCTCATGTCCTCGCCCACCCGCATCCACACCAGCCCCTTGGCGCCGAACGACTTGGCCTTGTCGGTCAGGGCGTCGAGGCGGGACCGGGTGGCACCGGCGCCGCCGGGGACCCGGATGCCCTTGACGGCCGGCGCCTTGAAGGCGTTGAACCCGGTGGCCGCGAAGACCTTGCCGAGGTCCACCAGCTCCATGCCGAAGCGCACGTCGGGCTTGTCGGTGCCGTAGCGCTCGGTGGCCTCGGCCCACGTCATCCGCCCGAACGGGCGCGGGCGCCGGCCGGTGGCCTCCTCGGCGGCGGCCGCCACCGCCACCGTGATGAAGCCCAGCACGTCCTCCTGGCCCACGAAGGAGGCCTCCACGTCGAGCTGCTGGAACTCGAACTGGCGGTCGGCCCGCAGGTCCTCGTCGCGCAGGCAGCGGGCGATCTGGTAGTAGCGGTCGACGCCGCCGACCATGCAGAGCTGCTTGAACAGCTGGGGGCTCTGGGGAAGGGCGTAGAAGCGCCCCGGGTGCAGGCGGGACGGCACCACGAAGTCGCGGGCGCCCTCGGGGGTCGACGCCATGAGCATGGGCGTCTCGATCTCCACGAACCCCTGCCCCTCCATGGCCCGGCGCAGGGCGCTGTTGACCCGGGCCCGCAGGCGCAGGTTGCGCTGCATCCGGTCGCGGCGGAGGTCGACGTAGCGGTGGCGGAGGCGCACCGTCTCGTCGGCGTCGGTCCGGTCGGTGACCGGGAAGGGGGGCGGCTCGGCGGCGGCCAGGACCTCCACCTCGCAGTCGCCCAGCTCCACCTCGCCGGTGGGCAGGTTGGGGTTGGCGGTGCCCGCCGGTCGGCGGCGCACGGACCCGGTCACCCGCACCACGTACTCCGAGCGCACGTCGGTGGTGCCGTCCACCACGCACTGGATGACGCCGGTGTGGTCGCGCAGGTCGACGAAGGCCAGGTGCTCGCCGTGCTCGCGCCGGCGGGCCACCCAGCCGCACACGCTGACCTGGCGCCCCTCGTCGGCCTCGGTGAGGGTGCCGCAGTAGTCGGATCGCAGCATCGTCACCCCAGCCGCCGGCGGACGGCGTCCGCCACCCGTGCCCGCTCCACCACCTCGGCCTCCCCCTTCTCCTGGAGGGTGCGCACCGACACGCCCTCCGGCTCCACCACCACGGCCAGGCGGGCGCCGGAGCGCAGCGCGGCCTTCATCTGCGCCTTGAACGACCGGTCCTCCCAGGCCCGGTCGGCCCGCAGGCCGGCCCGGCGCAGCTCGGCGGTGAGGTCCCGGGCCGCCTCGCCGCCGGTGGTGTCGACCACGAACGCGTCGAGCAGGCCGGCCGGCGCCGGGAACACCCCCTCGGCGTCGCACGCCAGCAGGATGCGCTCGATGCCCAGGCCGAAGCCGATGCCCGGCGTGGGCGGCCCGCCCAGGGCCTCGACCAGCCCGTCGTAGCGGCCGCCGCCGCCCGCCCCGCTCTGGGCCGACTCCAGGGCCTCGGCCTCGAGCTCGAAGGTGGTGCGGGTGTAGTAGTCGAGCCCCCGCACCAGCGAGGGGTCGACGACGAAGGCCACCC
>JBKHXC010000123.1:0-6198 GCA_046566225.1 Acidimicrobiia bacterium | reverse complement strand
GCCCTGGAGGAGCTGGCCGGCGCCGGGGAGGCCCCCGAGGTCCCCGGCGCCTACCTGCTGGCCGGGCGGCGGGCGGCTGCGGGCGGGCGGGGCGGGCACCGGGGCTTCCGGTGGGCCGTCCCCCAGGACGAGGTGGACCGCCTACGCGACGCCCGCCGGCCCCCCGACGCCCGGGCCGGGTGGGACGTGGTGCTGCGCCCGCCCAAGAGCTACTCGGTGCTGTGGGCGGTGGGCGGGGCCGACCTGGGCGCCGCCCTGGTCGACATCCACCACCGGGCGGTGGCCGACGCCCTGGCCTACCTGGAGGACACGGCGGCCACCGCCCGCACCACCGCCACCGTGGGCGGGCGGCGCAAGCGGGTGCGCACGGCCGCCGGCGGGTTCGTGGTGGCCGCCTTCGACCACCGTGACAGCCGGGCCGGCGACCCCCTGCTGCACACCCACTGCGTCGTCGCCAACGCCACCCGCCTGGCCGACGGACGCTGGGCCGGGGTGGATCCGGCCGGGCTGTTCCGCCACGGCCTGGCCGCCGACGCCGTCTACCAGGCCAGCTTCCGTCACCTGGCCGAGCGCCGCCTGGGCCTGGCCAGCCAGGCGGTGGTGCGGGGGTGGGCCGACGTCGACGGCGTCCCCCGGGCGGTGGTCGAGCACTTCTCCAAGCGCTCGGAGGAGATCGCCGCCGAGCTGGAGCGGGTGGGCTCCGACTCCCCCGCCGCCCGCCAGATCGCCGCCCTGGCCACCCGGGCGGCCAAGGGGCTGCGGGAGGGCGACGCCGACCTCCACGCCCGCTGGCGGGCGGAGGCGGCCGGGGTCGGCTTCGGCCCGGCCCAGGTGGCGGCGTGCCTGGGGCGCACGGCCGGCGCCGAGCTGTCGGCCGGCGACGTGGAGGCGACCTTCGACCACCTGGCCGGGCCCGACGGACTGACCGCCACGGCGGCCACCTTCTCCCGGGCCGAGGTGATCGCCGCCCTGGCCGGGGCGGTGGGCGGGGCGGTGGACGGCGAGGGGCTGGTGGCCCTGGCCGACCGCTTCCTGGCCAGCGGGCGGGCGGTGGCCGTGCGCGAGCACCGCCCGGGCATGCCCCGCCCCCGCCTGCTCGACGCCCCCGGCGGCGCCTTCGTCGACCACCTGGCCGACGCCGCCTTCACCACCCCCGACCTGGCCGCCGTCGAGGCCCGGTTGATGGCGGCGGCCGGCGCCGGGGGCGGCCCCCGGGTCGATGCCGCCGTGATCTCATCCGCGGTGGCGGCCCGGCCGGCGCTGAGCGGCGAGCAGGCGGCCATGGCCCGGGCGGTGTGCGCCTCGCCGGCCCGCATCCGGGCCGTGGTCGGCTACCCGGGGGCGGGCAAGACCTACGCCACCGAGGCGGTGGTGGCCGCCCTGCGCTCGGCCGGGGTGGCGGTGGTGGGCTGTGCGGTCACGGCCGAGGCGGCCGACGAGCTGGGCCGGGGCAGCGGGCTGGCCGGCGCCTGCGACACCGTGGCCCGCACCCTGGGCGACCTCGACCACCCCGAGTACGGCGGGCTGCGCCCCGGGAGCGTCGTCATCGTCGACGAGGCGTCCACCGTCGGCCACCGCGACCTCGAGCGGCTCCTGTCCCACGTCGAGGCGGCCGGCGGCGCCCTGGTGCTGATCGGCGACCCCCACCAGCACGCGGCGGTGGGCCCGGGCAACTTCTTCTCCTGGCTGGTGGGGCGCCCGGGCGGGGCGGTGGCCGCCCTCCGCGCCAACCACCGCCAGCGCGACCAGGTGGCCGACGACGGCACCGTGGTGGTGTCGATGGCGGCCGAGCGGGCCGCCATCGAGGCCTTCCGGGACGGGCGGGTGGCCGAGTCGTTCGCCCGCCGCGACGCCGCCGGCCTGGTCACCCGGGCGCGCAGCGCCCCCGCCCTCTACGACGCCATGGCCGCCGACTGGCTGGCCGGGTGGCGTGCCGGCGAGCGCGACCCGCTGGTCACCACCCGCAACGCCACCCGGGCCGCCCTCAACGCCCGCTGCCGGCGCCTGCTGGACGAGGCGGGCGGGCTGTCGGGCCCCGCCCTGGCCGCCGCCGGCTCGGAGTTCCGCGCCGGCGACTACGTGGTGGCCCGGCGCAACCAGCGCCGCCTGCGCTGCGGGGCCGACCCGTCGTTCTGGGTGCGCAACGGCGCCCGGGGCAGCGTGCGGGCCGTCGACGCCGGGGCGGGCACCCTGCTGGTCGACTTCGACGGCCCCGACGGCGAGGCCCGCCCGGTGCGCCTGCCGGCCTGGTACGTGGGCGGGGGCTTCGTGGAGCACGCCTACGCCGTCACCGACTACGGCGTCCAGGGCCGCACCCTCACCCGGTCCCGGGCCGTGCTCGACGACGCCACCACGGCGGCCGGCGCCTACGTGGCCACCACCCGGGGCCGGCGGGAGAACCGGGTCTACCTGGTCGACGGCACCCTGCCCGAGGCCCACGACGCCGACACCTCCCACGGCCCGCCGGCCACCCGTGAGGCCACCTACGACGCCCTGGCCGCCCGCCTGGCCGCCTCGGTGCCGGGCGCCCTCCTGCACCAGATCGACCCCGGCGTGGCCGACGCCGGCGCCCTGGCGGCTGCCCACTCCCTTGGCCAGCTGCACGCCGCCCTGGCCCCGCTGGCCGCCGTGCTGTCCTCCGGTCCGCCCGACGTGTCCCGGCGCATCGCCGGGGCCGAGCGGTCGGCCGAGGCCCTCCTGGCCCGCCGCCAGCTGGCGGCCGAAGCCCTGGCCGTCGCCCCCCGGCCCGGCCGGGGGCGCCGCCACCGCCGGGCGGCGGCCGCCCGCCGGGCCGAGGTGGCCGACCTCGACCGAAGCCTGGCCGCCCTCGAGCGCCGCCTGGCCGGCCTGCGGGCCGACGCCGCCCGCCGGGAGCGGTGGCGGGCGGAGCACGCCGACGAGTTCGCCCGCGCCGGCCTCCTGCGGGAGGCGATCGCCGGGCGCGAGGCCCGGGTCCGCCTGGCCGCCGCCGAGGTGGTCCCCGAGCCCCTGCGGCGGCTGCTCCCACCGGTCCCCGGTGCCGGCCGGGACGAGCGCCAGGCCCGGCGGGCGGTGGCCGAGAAGGCTGCCCTCTACCTCGACCGCTGGGGCGCAACGCCCGATGCCGGTCTGCTCGCCGCCGGGGGCGGCGACCCGCTCGTCGCCGCCCTCGGTCCCCGCCCGGTCGATCCGGAGGCGGCCGCCGACTGGGACGGCGTGGCCGCCGCGGTGGCCGAGGCCGGGCTGGCGGCCGCCCGGTCGGCCGGCGCCTTCCCCGTCCCGTCCCCCTGAGGAGAGGAGCGACCATGGACTCCGACCATCCCGGCGGCACCAACGGCGAGCGGCCGGTGGCCGCCAGCGACCTGGTGGCCGCCTGCGAGGACGCCTGGCGGGCCATCCAGGCCCGCCATCCCGGCGTGCCCGACACGGTGGTGGTGCTGGGCAGCGGGGTGGAGCGGGGCCGGCTGGTCAAGCTCGGCCACTGGTGGGGCGGGCAGTGGCGGGTGGGCGGGGAGGCCCGGGGCGAGGTGCTGCTGGCCGGGGAGGCCCTGCACCTGTCGGCCGAGCAGGTCTTCGAGGTCCTCCTCCACGAGGCGGCCCACGGCCTCAACGCCACCCGGGGCCTGCGCGACGCCAGCCGGGGCGGCCGCTACCACAACCAGCACTTCAAGGCGGCCGCCGCCGAGGTCGGCCTGCGTCCACGGCGCCTCGACCCCTACGGGTGGGCCCGCACCGAGCTCACCCCCGCCACCGTCGCCGCCTACGGCGAGGTCATCGGGCGCATCGGCACCGAGATGCGCCTGGCCCGGGGGCTGCCGGCCCAGCGCCCGGGCGGGGTGGAGGTGGGCACCGGCGGCTTCGACGGCGACGGCGCCGGTGCCGAGGCGGAGGGGGACGGCGAAGGTCGGCGTCCGCCGCAACGGGCGGCCGAGTGCGGGTGCACGCCGGCCCGCAAGCTGCGCATGGCGCCCTCCGTGCTGGCGCTCGGGCCGGTCACCTGCGGGTTGTGCGGTGCCGGCTTCGCGGTGCGGGGCGCCGAGGTGCGCCAGGCCGCTGCGGCGGCGGCCGGCGTGGTCGACGAGCGCTTCGTGGCCCGCCGGGTGGAGGCCCTGGCCGCCGAGGCGGCCGAGGCCCGGGTCATCGACGGCATGGCCCATCTCGACCGCATGGGCCGGGCCATCGACGAGGTGGCGCCCGAGCTGGTGGACGGCGCCCTGCTGGTCGAGGCCTTCGACACCGCCCGGGTCGAGATCGCCGAGTGGTTCGCGGGGGTGGCCCGCCGCTCGCCGGCCGAGTCGGTGGCCGAGGCCGAGCTCGACCTGCGCACCGTCGACCTGCCCGGGCTGGGTGGCGCCGACTTCGGGGCCGAGCGCTGCATCGACCGGGGCGTGGAGTCCCCGCTGGTCGGCGTGGAGCCGCCGCTGCCGGGGCCGGCGTCGTGAGCGGGACGACGACGTTCGGCACGGCGGCGCGGTCGGCGTCGCCCGCCGAGGTGGCGCTGCTGAGCGGCGGGCCGGCCGCCGCCGCGGCCGAGTGGCAACGGCTGTTCGAGCTGGCGGCGGCCGACGCCGCCGTCATGACCGCCTCGGGGCGGTGGGTGATGGGCCGCCCCGATCCCGACCGCTACGTCCCGGGCGACGTGGTGGCCCTGCGCTCGGTCACCGTGTCGGCCGACCTGGTCCTGGCCCGGCGCCACCTGGAGCTGGCCGCGTCGGGCTCGCTGGCGCCCGAGGCGGCCGAGGTGGCGGCCCGGCGCATGGCCATGTCGCTCACCGACATCGCCCGCCTGTACGGAGCCGTCCCCCACTTCGTCGACGCCGAGGCGGCGGCCGGCCTGGTGGCCAGCCACCCGCCCGGGCCTGACGTGCTCGACGAGCTGCGCCTGCCCTACCCCACCATCGCCGTGTACCTGGGCCGGCCCCTGCCCCTGCCCCCCGAGGCGTGCGAATGGCCGCCGGCGTTCGACACCCACGCCGACCTGGACGGCCGGCCCACCGACGCCCCCACCTGCCTGGGCGAGCTGCGGGCCCGGGGCGGCGGCGTCGAGGGGGTGGTGCTGGCCGAGCGCCCGGGCGGCGGCCTGGACGACGAGGTGCTGTGGATCCTGGGCGCCAACCCCGATCCCACCCGGCCCTGGCCCGCCTGCCACGACCGACTCCGCGCCGCCGTGTGGGGGCGGCTGTCCGACGCCCGCCTGGCGCACGTGGCCACCAACCTGGCCGCAACGGTGGCGTGGGCCGAGTGGCATGAGCCCGACCGGCGCCTGTCCCTGCCCCCTGACGTGGGCTCGCGGGCGTGGCGCAAGGCCGTCCGCCGCGGCGAGTTCCGCCGCCACGAACCTCGGGGCGGCCTGGCCGGCGTGCGGGTGCTCGACCTCGGTCGCTCCCTGGCCGCCGAGCGCGCCGGCGACGGTCCCGGCCGGTCGGGCCCCACCACCCACCTGCGCCGGGCCCACTGGCGCTTCCAGCGCGTCGGCCCCGGGCGGACCGAGCGCCGGTTGGTGCGGGTGGCGGCCACGGTCGTCAACCCGGGGCGGGCGCCGCAGGGCGAGTCCGTCTACCGGGTCCCCGCTCCGTCCCCCGCTCCCGAGCCGGAGGCCGAGCCGGTCATCGACCTGCGCACGGTGGCCCTCCCCGGCCCGCCGGCGCCTCCCGCTTCCCCCGAGCTGCGACCCGCGACCCCGGAGGTGACCCCATGACCTACACCGATTCCGATCCCGGCCGGGTAGCCGGCGCCCGCTACGAGGTGGACCTGCCCGACGGCTCGTGGTGGGAGCTGGGGTGGGACCCGCCCCTCGCCACCTTCTACGCCCAGCTCTACGCGGCGGCCCCCGGCGACGAGCCCCCGGCCGCCTGGCACGGCACCCGGCCCGCCCAGCACCCCGACGTCGACTCCCTGGAGGAGGCCCTGGGCTGGGTGGTGCCGGCCGAGATCCGCTCCGAGCTGGAGGCCGACCGGGTCGCCCTGGGCGGAGGCACGTGATGGGCGCCCCGATGGTGTCCGCCCTCGCCTACGCCCGCCGGGGCTGGGCGGTGTTCCCCTGCCACGCCCCCGGTGCCCGGGGCGGCTGCACCTGCGCGGCGGGCGCGGGCTGCGCCAGCCCGGCCAAGCACCCCCGCACCCGCCGGGGCCTGCACGACGCCACCTGCGACCCGGCCCGCATCAGGGCGTGGTGGCGCACTTGGCCGGGAGCCAACGTGGGCATCCGCACCGGGGCCG
>JBKHXC010000122.1:0-2355 GCA_046566225.1 Acidimicrobiia bacterium | reverse complement strand
GGCGGCCCGGCTCAGCAGCTCGTCCGTGGGGAGCCGGAGCAGGTCGTCCACCATCGCAGCGCACCTTAGGGGGACCGATCCTGCTAGCAACGCGCCGGTGGGCGAGGCCGCCGGCGCCGAGCGGCCCGGGCCGCAGGTGGTGGTCGAGCTGGCCACCCACCGGTTCGCCCGGCGGCGCTTCCGCGACCTGCCCCGGGCGCTGCACCCCGGGCGGCCGCCCCGGCTGAGCGACGACCCCGGGCGGTTCCGCACCCGCTGCGACCCGTGGTTCGAGGCGGGGGGGCGGGCCGCCTTCCTGGTGGCCCGCGTGGCCGGCGATCCGGTCCCGGTGGGCCGCTGCACCGCCCACCACCTGGACGGGGGGGAGGAGGGCTGGTTCGGGTTCCTCGACACCGTCGACGACGAGGAGGTCGGCGCCGCCGCGGTGGCCGCCCTCGTCCGGTGGGCCGGCAGGCTGCTGGCCGAGGAGGGCTGCACCTCGCTCACCGGGCCGGCGTCGTACCGGCTCGACCAGGAGGCCGGGGTCCAGGAGGGCGAGGCCGAGGAGGTGACCGGCCGCCCCGCCACACCGGCGTGGCTGGGGCCGGCCCTCGCCGCCGCCGGGCTGGCGCCGGGCGAGGGGCGGCCGACGTGGCGGCTGGCCGTGGCCGACGTGGCCGCAGGGGCGATGGCGGCGGCGCCCCACCTCGTGCACCGGCTCCCGCGGACGATCCGCCCGTGGTCGGACCCGCGGCTGCTGCTGGCCGAGCCGGGCGTGGGGCAGGTCGTGGCCGTGCCCGACATCGCCGGGCCGTGGCGGGCCGCCGGCGGGCCGCTCGGCCTCGCCAGCCGGGCGGCGAGGCGCCAGTGGGACACGGCTGTCGTCCTGGAGCTGGAGGGGGACCCCGCCGTCGTCGTGCCCGCTCTGGCCGCGGCTGCCGCCGCCGCCGGCTACCGCGACCTCGTCAGCCCGTGGGCCCCGGCCGGCGCCGGTCGCCCCGAGGCCGTGCACCGCCTCTACACGAGGGGGCTGCGGCGACCGGAGGTCGACACCCCCAGGCCGTGAGCCGGGACGCCGACCTCATCGACCCGCGGGTCGTGCGTCGGCGCGCAGGTCGTCGACGGGCGGAGAACGACGCGGTGTGCGGGTTCGACCCGGTGGACCCCTGAGACCACCGTGGCTACTGTTGCTGCTGTGGCACGTGGGGTTCGGCTCGTCGTGCTGGCCCTCGCCCTGTCGCTGCTCGGGGCGCCACCGGTGGGGGCCGATCTGGCCGCCGATCGCGAGCGGGTGCGCCGGGAGCGGGCCGACCGGGCCGCCAAGCTGCGGGCGGCCGAGGCGACCGACGAAGAGCTGGCCGACGCCGTCGACGCCCTCGGCGCGGCCGAGCGGGCTGCACTCGGCAAGGCGCAGCAGGCCACCCGGGCGCTGCAGCGGGCCGAGGCCGACGTGGCCGAGGCCGAGGCGTTGCTGTCCAAGCAGCGCCGGGCCGTGGCCGAGCGGGCCGTCCGGGCCTATGCCGAGCAGGGCCACGTGCAGGTGCTTACGGGCGTCCGCCAGGCCGAGGACGCGGCCCGGCGGCTGGCGTTGGCGAAGGTGGTGCAGGGCCGGCTGGTCGACGCCGTCGACGCCAGCCGGGCCACGGTCGACGACCTCACCCGCCGCCGGCGCCGGCAGGCCGCGGCGGCCAAGGAGACGGCCAGGGCGCTCCGCCAGGTCGTCGACGCCCGCGCTCGCACCACCAAGGCCCAGGCCGACCTCGACCGCCGCATCGAGGGGCTGCGCAAGGAGGTCGACGCCCTCGAGGCCGAAGAGGCCGAGCTGAGCCAGCTGCTCGCCGTGCGGGCCAGCCGGGCCGCCGTCCCCCCGCCCGATCCGCCTGCGGCCGGCGGCGCCGGACCCGGCGCGCCCCTGGGGGCGGCGTCAGCTCGAGCGGCTTCGTCTGGCCGGTCAACGGGCGGCTCACCAGCCCGTTCGGCCCCCGCTGGGGCCGCATGCACAAGGGCCAGGACATCGGGGCGCCGACGGGCACGCCCATCAAGGCGGCCAAGGCGGGGCGGGTCATCAAGGCGGGCGGGGGAGGCGGCTACGGCAACCTCACCCTGGTCGACCACGGTGGCGGCATCGTGACCGCGTACGCCCACCAGTCGCGCTTCGCCGCCGGCGAGGGGGCCCAGGTGCAGACGGGCCAGGTGATCGGCTTCGTCGGCTCGACCGGCAACTCGACGGGCCCGCACCTGCACTTCGAGGTCAGGGTGAACGGTGTCCAACGGAACCCGCGGCCCTACCTCCCCTGACCTCCCGCGGCCGGCATCCTGATCAGTGGACGGTCGCCTGCGGGGGCGTCAGATCAGCAGCCCTCGAGACCCTCGCGG
>JBKHXC010000121.1:0-4107 GCA_046566225.1 Acidimicrobiia bacterium | reverse complement strand
ACGAGGGTGGCCCACGCCCACGGGGGGACGTCGATGTCGGCGAACCTCCGGCCCACCTCGGCCTCGGCCGCCAGCAGCGGCGCGGAGGCGCTCACCGGCCCCGTCCCCCTCGGCAGCGGTGCGCATCCACGGCTCGGACCATGCTCGGTGACCTCCTGATGTCGGGCGCCACCGAAGGTCTCGCCCGCCGGACTGGGCTGGTGCGCCGGGCCGCAGGGGCCGGGATGACGACGCCGCCACGCGGGGCTACTCCCCTTCGGAGTCGGGTCATCCTAGCGCGGGCGGCCGCCCGGCCGTCGCCGGCGCCCCTGTGGTCGGCGCCCCGCCCGTCGCCGGCGCCCCCGGCCGCCGTGGGGGCCCGGGCCGGGCGGCCGGCCCGCCCGGCGTCAGCGGGCGCCCTCGTCCATCCGGGCCAGGACGGCGTCGGCCTGCTCGGGCGTGCGACCCTCGGCGATCATGCGCTCGCGGAGGAACGCCCGCAGCTCGGCCTCGCTCGGCTCGCGGTCGCCGAAGCGCTCCCCCACGGCGAAGATCAGCCCGAGCAGCTCGTCCTGGAGCCGGGCCAGCTCCGGGGGGCGGTCGTCGGGCGGCGGCTCGGGCTCCGCCACCACGCCGGGGCCGCCCTCCTCCGCCCGGTGGTCCAGGCCGGCGGCGGCCCACGCCAGCATCCCGCCCTCCAGGCTCACGGCGTCGAAGCCCTCGTCTACGAGCCACCCGGCCGCCCGGGCGCTGCGCTCGCCGCTGCGGCACACGGTCACCACCGGCCGGTCCCGGTCCAGCTCGTCGGCCCGGTCGGCCAGGTCGTCGACGGGGATGTGGAGCGCCCCGTCGATGCGCCCGGCCGCCCACTCGTCCGGGTAGCGGACGTCGACCACCTGCACCTCGTCCAGCCGCCGGGCCAGCTCCTCGGGATCCACGCCGCCGGCCACCCTACCGCCGGCCGCCGGTGGACCGCTCGGGCCCTCCGGCGCGGCGCGGCGTGCCCCTGGGCCTCACGTAGTGTCGGGCGGTGCCCGACGTCGACGCCGCCTTCCTCGACCTCCCCTACCGGCGCCTGGCCGAGGCGGCGCTCACCCGGGCCGGGGACCTCGGCGCCTCCTACGCCGACTTCCGCTTCGAGCGCCACCGCAGCCAGTCGCTCAAGGTCCACGACCGCAGCCTGGAGCGCCTGGTGGACGACGAGGCCGTCGGGTACGCCGTGCGCGTCGTGCACCGGGGCGCGTGGGGCTTCGCCTCGGCGGTGGACCTGACGCCCGACGCGGCGGCGGCCACGGCCGCCGCCGCCGTCGCCGTGGCCACCGCCCTGGCGCCCCTCAACTCCGAGCCGGTGGAGCTGGCGCCCGAGCCGGCGCACCTGGGCACGTGGGTCTCCTCCTACGAGGTCGACCCGTTCGGCGTGCCCGACGCCGAGAAGGTGGCCTTCCTGACCTCGGTCAACGAGCGGGTCCTGGCCCGGGGCACCGTCGCCCACGTCGACTTCGCCGCCGCCGCCGTGCTGGAGGGCAAGTTCTTCGCCGACCTGGCCGGCTCCGACCTCACCCAGCAGCGGGTGCGGGTGGGCGGCGACCTCACCGCCGTGCGCGTCGACCCCGTCACCGGCGCCTTCGAGACCATGCGGTCGACGGGCGTGCCGGCGGGCCGCGGCTGGGAGCAGCTCACCGCCGGCCACGACTACGCCGCCGAGGCCGACGCCATCCCCGACCTGCTCGCCGAGAAGATGGCGGCGCCGTCGGTCGAGCCCGGCCGCTACGACCTGGTCATCGACCCCACCAACCTGTGGCTCACCATCCACGAGTCGATCGGCCACGCCACCGAGCTCGACCGCGCGCTGGGCTACGAGGCCAACTACGCGGGCACCTCCTTCGCCACCCTCGAGCACCTTGGCACGCTCCGGTACGGGTCGCCCGCCATGCACGTGACCGGCGACCGCCTGGTGGAGCACGGGCTGTCCACGGTGGCGTGGGACGACGAGGGCGTCGCCGCCCAGCGGTGGGACCTCATCCGCGACGGGATCCTGGTCGGCTACCAGCTCAACCGCCAGATGGCGCACAAGCAGGGGTTCGGGCGCTCCAACGGGTGCGCCTTCGCCGACTCGCCGCAGCACGTCCCCCTCCAGCGCATGCCCAACGTGTCGCTCCAGCCGGCCGCCGCCGACGTCACCCTCGACGACCTGATCGGCGGGGTCGAGCGCGGCATCTACGTCGTGGGCGACAAGAGCTGGAGCATCGACATGCAGCGCCACAACTTCCAGTTCACCGCCCAGCGGTTCTACGAGATCCGCGGCGGGCGCCTGGCCGGCCAGCTCAAGGACGTGGCCTACCAGGGCACGACCACCGAGTTCTGGGGGTCGATGGAGGCGGTGGGCGGCCCGTCCACGTGGGTGCTGGGCGGGGCGTTCAACTGCGGCAAGGGCCAGCCCGGCCAGATCGCCCCCGTCAGCCACGGCGCGCCCGCCGCCCTGTTCCGCGGGGTGAACGTGCTCAACACCGGCGCCGAGGCGTCCCGGTGACGGCCTCGGTCCCCGCCGCCCTCGAGCGGGTGCTGGGCCTGTCCCGGGCCGAGGGCTGCATCGCCGTGGGCTGGGAGACGTCGGAGGCCGACGTGCGGTGGGCGAACAACACCTCGACCACCAACGGCGTCCGCCACGGCCGCCGGCTGTTCGTGATCTCGGTGGTGGGCGGCCGGGTCGGCGCCGTGGGCGTCACGTCGGTGGACGACGACCGCCTGGAGGACCTGGTGCGCCGGTCGGAGGCGGCCTGCCGGGACCGCCCGCCGGCCGACGACGCCGCCCCCCTGGTGAGCGGCGACGGCCCGTCGCCGGACTGGGCGGGGCCGGCCGAGCCGGGGGGCGTCGAGGCCTTCAGCGGGTTGGCGCCCGGCCTGGGGGAGGCGTTCGGGCGGGCGGGCGCCGACGGCATCCGCCTGTTCGGCTACGCCGAGCACACCACCTCGACCGTGTGGCTGGCCACGTCGGCCGGGCTGTTCCGCCGCCACACCCAGCGCAACGGGCGCTTCGAGCTCAACGCCAAGACGCCCGACTTCGCCACCTCGGCGTGGGTGGGCCACGCCGGCGCCGACTTCGCCGGCGTGGACGTGGACGCCGACTACGACCGCCTGCGCCAGCGGATGGCGTGGTCGGCCACGACCGTCGAGCTGCCGCCCGGCCGCTACACCACCCTGCTGGAGCCGTCGGCGGTGGCCGACATGGCGTTCTTCGCCTATGCGGCCGGCGCCGTCCGCGACGCCGACGAGGGCCGCAGCGTGTACAGCCGGCCCGGCGGCGGCACCCGGATCGGCGAGCGGCTCTACCCCAACGGGATCGAGCTGTGGTCCGACCCGGCCGAGCCGGGGCTGGAGGCGCCCCCGTTCGTGGTGGCCACCTCGTCGGGGCCCCATGCCTCGGTGTTCGACAACGGGCTGCCCATCGAGCGCACGGCCTGGGTGCGCGACGGCGTCCTGGAGGCCCTGGTGGCGCCCCGCCACTGGGCCCAGAAGGCGGGCGTGCGCCCGGCACCGTGGGCGGGGAACCTGCTCGTCGGCCGGTCCGACGCCCCTGGCGGCGCTCCGGACCTCGACGCCATGATCGCCTCCACCACCGGGCGGGCCCTGCTGGTCACCTGCTTCTGGTACATGCGGGAGGTGGACCCCCAGACCCTGCTGATGACCGGCCTCACCCGCGACGGGGTCTTCCTGGTCGAGGACGGCGAGGTCAAGGGCGCGGTCAACAACTTCCGGTTCAACATGAGCCCGGTCGACGCCCTGGCCCAGGCGGCGGAGGTGGGCGGCGCCGAGCACACCCTCCCCCGGGAGTGCGCCGACTGGTTCCCGTCGGTCAAGGCGCCGCCGCTGCGGGTCGAGCGGTTCAACATGAGCTCGGTGAGCCGCGCCACCTGAGGCGCGCCGCCGCCGCCGGCCCCTGGGAGGGAGGCGGCGGCGGGCGGGGGGTGGTGGAGGGGGAGGTGGGGGCTACCTGCCGCCCAGCAGGGCGGTGACGCTGCCGGTGGCCGAGCCGACCAGGCCGGCCGACGCCGGCGCCGTCGACGCGTTGGCCGAGCCGTCGGCCGACACGCCGGCGCCGGCCGACACGTTGCCGCCGGCCTGGGGCAC
>JBKHXC010000120.1:0-2429 GCA_046566225.1 Acidimicrobiia bacterium | reverse complement strand
GCGCCGGTCACCCTGGCCGGCGAGCGGCTGCTGCCGGTGCCGGCGGCCCTCGAGCCGCTCCTGCCCGACGGCGGCCTGCGCCGGGGCTCCACGGTCACGGTGGAAGGGGCGCCGGGGGCGACGACGTTGGCACTGGCGCTGGGTGCGGCGGCTTCGGGCGGCGGGGCGTGGGTGGCGGCGGTGGGCCTGCCGTCACTCGGGCTCTCGGCGGCGGCCGAGCTCGGCGTCGCCCTCGAGCGGGTGGTGGTGGTGACCTCGCCGCCGGTCGACGCGTGGGCCACGGTGGTGGCCGCCGTCGTCGACGCCGTCGAGCTGGTCTGGGTCGGCCTTCCCGGGCGGATGGCGGCGGGCGATGCCCGCCGCCTGGCCGCCCGCGCCCGCGAGCGCGGGACCGTGCTGGTGCCCCTCGCCGCCCGGGGCGCGAGCGCGACGGCGGGGGCGCGCTGGCCCCACCCCCCCGACGTCCGCCTCGTGGTGACGTCGCCCACCTGGGCGGGCCTGGCGGGCGGCGGCGCCGGGCGACTGGAGGCTCGCCGCGTCGAGGTCGTCGCCACCGGCCGGGGCGCGGCGTCGCGGGAGCGGCGGGTGCCGCTGTGGCTGCCGGGCGCAGGCGGCCGGGTGGAACCAGCCCCGCCAGGTCCCCCCTTCCGTTCTCTGTCGGCTCGACCGTCTGACACACGCTCGAGCCGACAAAGAACGAGGAGGGGCGGGGGATGACGCCGGAGGGCGGGCCCGGATGAGCCGGGAGCACCCGGGGAGGCGGGGGAGCGCGGAGCGCACCCTGGTCGTGTGGTGCCCCGACTGGCCGGTGGTGGCGGCCGGGGTGGCGCCCGACGAGGCGGCGGCGGTGGTCGGCAGCCGAGGCGGGCGGGTGGTGGCGTGCTCGCCGGCGGCCCGGGGCCAAGGGGTGCGCCGGGGCCTGCGCCGGCGTGAGGCCGAGGGCCGCTGCCCGGGGTTGCGGCTGCTGGCGGTCGACCCCGACGGCGAGGCCCGGGCCTTCGAGGCGGTGGCGGCGGCGCTGGAGGCGCTCGGCCCTCGGCTGGAGGTGCTGCGCCCCGGCACCGCCGCCCTGCCGACCCGGGGGCCGTCGCGCTACCTCGGCGGGGACGCCGCCCTGGCCGAGCGGGCGGCAGCGCTGGGCGACGAGGCCCTGACCGGTCGGGGCTGCTGCCGGGTGGGGGTGGCCGACGGGCTGTTCGCCGCGGTCCTGGCCGCCCGCCGGGGCGTGGTGGTCGACCCCGGGGGCAGCGCCGCCTTCCTGGCCCCGTTCCCCGTGGCCGCCCTCGACCACGCCGCCACGATCGGCACCTCCGACCCCGGGGAGCTGGCCGAGCTGGCCGACCTGCTCCGCCGCCTCGGCCTGCGCACCCTCGGGGAGGTGGCCGCCCTGCCCTCCGCCCAGCTGGCCGGGCGCTTCGGTCCTGCCGGCACCAGGGTGGCCACCTGGTGCCGGGGGCTCGACGACCGCCCGCCCCGCCCCCGGGTCCCCCCGCCCGACCTCACCGTGGCTGCCGAGCTCGATCCTCCGGCCGACCGGGTCGAGGCCGCCGCCTTCGTCGCTCGTGCCCTCGCCACCGAGCTGGGCGAGCGCCTGGCGGGCTCGGGCCGGGCCTGCACCCGGGTGCGCATCGAGGCCGAGACCGAGCACGGCGAGACCCTGTCGCGGCGCTGGCGGACCGAGGGGCTCGTGCTGGCGGTCGCGCTGGTGGAGCGGGTCCGCTGGCAGCTCGACGGCTGGTGCAACGGCACCGGGGCGGCCCGACCGACCGGCGGCATCACCGTCCTGCGGCTCGTGCCCGAAGAGGTCCATGCCGATCGCGGCCGCCAGCTCGGCTTCTGGGGCGGGGCCACCGCCGCCGACGAGCGGGCGGCGCGGGGCATCGCCCGCCTCCAGGGTCTGCTGGGTCCCGAGGGGGTGACGGTCCCCCGTCCCCGCGGTGGTCGCGGCCCGCTCGAGCAGGTGGCGCTGGTGCCCGCCCACGCCGCCTCGGTGGTGGGCGCAGCGGTCCTCCCTCCTGCCCGCGCCGAGGAGGCCCCATGGCCCGGCCGGATCCCGCCACCGTCACCGGCGTTGCTCGCCGGTGCCGAACCCGTCGAGGTGCTCGACGCCACCGGTGCACCGGTGGCGGTCACCGGCCGGGGGCTGGCCAGCGCCGCCCCGCAGCGGATGTCGCTGCCCGGTGGAGCCTGGGTGCAGGTGGTGGCCTGGGCCGGCCCGTGGCCGGTCGACGAACGCTGGTGGGACCCGGTGGCCCACTCCCGTCGAGCTCGGATCCAGGTCGTCACCGCCACCGGCGAGGCCCACCTCGTCGATCTCCACGGAGGCTGCTGGACCCTGGAAGCCACCTACGACTGAGGGGTGGACCGGCGAGCCGGAGGTCCCCGCTCCCCACCGCGGCGGGCTGGCTACCGTGTCGGCGGTGTCGACG
>JBKHXC010000119.1:0-3406 GCA_046566225.1 Acidimicrobiia bacterium | reverse complement strand
GCGTCGCGCTGGCACAGCCGTTCCCGGACGACGCCGACGACGATCTCGTCCGGGACCAGCTTGCCGGCGATCATGAACTCCTCGGCCCGGCGGCCGAACTCGGTGCCCGCCTTGACCGCGGCCCGGAACATATCCCCGGTCGAGACGTGCGGCACCACGTAGTGCCGGGCCAGGCGCATGCACTGCGTTCCCTTGCCTGCCCCCTGCCGCCCGAGGATGACCAGCCGGGCTCCCGGGACCATCTACTTGGCCAGGAAGCCTTCGTAGTTCCGCATCATGAGCTGGCTGTCGATCTGCTTCATCGTCTCGAGGGCGACGCCCACCGCGATCAGGATCGTGGTGCCGGCGAAGGGGAAGTTCGCCACGTCGTCACCGAGTGTCCGGAACAGGATCGACGGGGCCACCGCCAGGAACCCCACGAACATGGCGCCCGGCAGGGTGATGCGGTTCATGATGTGGTTGAGGTAGCGCTCGGTGGGGGCGCCAGGCCGGATGCCCGGGATGTAGCCGCCCTGCTTCTTGATGTAGTCGGCCTGCTGGTGGGGGTCGAACGAGATCGACGTGTAGAAGTAGGCGAAGCCGATGATCATGGCGAAGTAGAGGCCGATGTACACGAAGTCGCGTGAGTTCACCAGGTAGTCGTTGATGAACCGCTGGATGGCGCCCCGCCAGCCGTCCGAGCCCACCACGTTCGACAGGAGCACCGGGAACGACAGGACCGAGCTGGCGAAGATGATGGGGATCACGCCCGACTGGTTCACCTTCATCGGGATGTAGGTGCTCTGGCCGCCGTAGAGCTTCCGGCCCACCTGGCGCTTGGCGAACATCACGGGGATGCGGCGCTGGCCCTGCTCGACGAACACGATCGCCATGAGCATCCCGACGGCGAACAGCAGGGCGAGGGCGAAGATCAGGTTCCCGCCCTCGGCCCGGATGGCCGCCCCGCCGGCCGGGAGCCCGGCCACGACGTTGGCGAAGATGAGGATCGACATGCCCTGGCCGATACCCCTCGACGTGACGGTCTCGCCGAGCCACATCACCACGGCGGTGCCGGCGGTCATGGTGGCCACCACCAGCGCCAGGCGGGGGGTGTTGAACTCGATGAACAGGTCGGTGTTGAAGCCGAGGTTGCCGCCGCCGTTGTGCATGGCGAACCCGAGACCGGTGCTCTGCACCAGGGCGATGGCGATGGTGACGTAGCGGGTGGTCTGGGTGAGCTTGCGCTGGCCGACCGCCCCCTCCTTGCGCCACTGGTCGAGCTTGGGGATCACCGTCTGCAGCAGCTGGATGATGATGCTGGACGTGATGTAGGGCATGATCCCGAGGCTGAAGATGCTGAAGCGGGTGAGGGCACCCCCGCTGAACAGGTTCAGGAAGCTGAGGACGCCGCCGGTCTCCGCCTCGTTCTGGAGCTGGGTGACCTTCTCGAAGCTGATCCCGGGCACGGGCACGTGCGACCCGAGCCGGTAGATGGCGATGACGAGGAGCGTGAACAGGATCTTGTTCCGCAGGTCCTTGACCCGGAACACGTTCGCCAGGTTGGTGAGCAACGAGCCCTCTGTGGAGTTGGTGGATGCTGCAGAACGACGGAGGTCAGCGGTTCGCCAGGTGGTTGCCCTGCGCGGCCGGCCGAACGGCCCACGGCTTGGGCAGCACTGCCACGGTACCGCCGGCTGCCGTGATCGCGTGCTCGGCCGACTTCGAGAACGCGTGCGCCGACACCGTGAGCGCCGTCGTCAGCTCACCGTTGCCCAGGACCTTCACCAGGCCCTTCTTCGGGATCAGGCCCCGGCTCCGCAGCGCGGCCGGCGTGATCTCGGTGATCCCGAGATCGGCCAGATCGCCCACGTTGATCACCACGTACTCGACCCGGAACGGGTTGTTGAAGCCCCGCAGCTTCGGGATGCGCTGGACGAGGGGCAGCTGGCCGCCCTCGAACCCGGGCTTGACGCTGCCGCGCGCCTTCTGGCCCTTGGTGCCCCGGCCGGCGGTCTTGCCGCCCTTGCCGGCGATGCCGCGGCCGACCCGGTGCTTCGGCTTGGTCGAGCCGGGAGCGGGCTTGAGGTCGTGGACCTTCATGAGATCTCCTCGATCGTGACCAGGTGGGGGACCCTGGCGAGCATGCCCCGGATCTCCGGGCGATCGGGCAGCGTGTTCGACTGCCCGATGCCCCGCAGACCCAGCGCCCGCAGGGTGCCGCGGTGCTTGGGCTTGGTGCCGATGGACGACCTGACCTGGGTGACCTTCAGCGCCGGGCCGGCCCCGGCTTGCGGATCGGCAGACGCCATCACGCCACCTCGGTGGGCACGTGCCGGCCCCGCTGGCGCTCCTGGTAGGCATCGAGCACGCCCTTCGGGGTGACCTCGCCGACGCTGAGGCCCCGCCGGCGAGCCACCTCCTCGGGAGCCTGGAGGCTGCGCAGGCCTTCGATGGTGGCGCGGGCGACGTTGATGGCGTTCGACGAGCCGAGCGACTTGCACAGCACGTCGTGGATGCCGGCCACCTCGAGCACGGCGCGGGCGGCGCCGCCGGCGATGACACCGGTACCGGGAGCGGCCGGCTGGAGGAGGACCCGGCCGGCGCCCGACACGCCGACGACGGGGTGGACGATGGTCGAGCCGGCCAGCGGCACGGTGAACAGCTCCTTCTTCGCCTCCTCCACGGCCTTCTGCATGGCCAGGCCCACCTCCTTGGCCTTGCCGATGCCGAGGCCGACGCGGCCGTTGCCGTCGCCGACGACCATCAGCGCGCTGAAGGAGAAGCGGCGCCCGCCCTGGACGACCTTGGAGACCCGGCGGGGCCGGCCGATCGGTCGCTCTTCGAGGTTCATGTCAGCCATGGGGATCAGAACTCCAGCCCCGCCTCGCGGGCGGCGTCAGCGAGGGCGGCGATGCGCCCGTGGTACACGAATCCGCCGCGGTCGAACACGACGGTGGTGATGCCGGCGGCCTTGGCCCGCTCGGCCACGAGGCGGCCCACCGCGGTCGCCGCCTCCTTGTTGCTGGTGCCCCCGGCGTTGCGCAGGTCGGGCTCGTGGGTGGAGGCCGCGGCCAGCGTGCGGCCGGCGCGGTCGTCGATCACCTGGGCGACGATGTGCTTGTTGGAGCGGAAGACGGCGAGGCGCGGTCGGGCGTCGGTGCCGGCAACCTTCTTGCGGAGCCGGCGGTGGCGCCGGGCCCGGCCCAGCTGCTTGTCCTTGGTGGAGACGCTCATGGCTACTTGGCTGCCGTCCCGGCCTTGCGCTGGACCCGCTCGCCCAGGTACCGGACGCCCTTGCCCTTGTACGGCTCGGGCTTGCGGATCTTGCGGATGTTGGCGGCGACCTGCCCCACCTGCTCCTTGTCGACGCCGCGGACGACCACCCGGGTGGGGGCCGGTACTTCGAACGTGATGCCGTCGGGCGCCG